>JAYVJN010000178.1:0-25008 GCA_043769325.1 Acidobacteriota bacterium | reverse complement strand
CGCAATTCTTCGCGCAATTGGGCGATGTGCTACGCGACCCGGATTCCTTGCTTTCCGCTATTTTCGTCATCCGCGATGATTATCTGGCCCGCTTGTCGCCGTATTCCCACTATTTGCCGAACCAGTTTCGCGCCCGTTTTTACATGGATTTGCTGCGCGGCGAAGCGGCCCTCAAAGCCATCGCCGAACCCGTCACCAAGTTTGGTTTTACTTACGCGGAAGGCGTGGCAGAGGAGTTGCGCGACAAGTTAGTCAGCGTCAACGTCGGGCCGGACGGCGATTATGTCGAGCCGGTTTTGCTGCAAGTGGTCTGCCAGCAACTCTGGGAAAAGGTCAAAGAAAAAGCCGGCGAGAAATTAATAACGACAGACGATGTGGCCGGACAAGACGATGTAAACCTCGCCCTGCGCAATTATTACGAGGGCGCGGTGCGGGAAATCTCCAAGGGCGTGCGGGCGCGCGAGGAAAAAATCCGCAATTGGTTTTCCGATAACTTGATTGTGCCGCCCGGCATCCGCGCCCAGGTCATGGAGGAAGCCGAATTATCCGGCGGTTTGTCCACCGACATCGCCAAAGACTTTCTCAACAAACACTTGTTGCGCCGCGAACAGGTGCGCGGGGCCTTTTGGTACGAACTGGCCCATGACCGCCTCGTCCGGCCCGTGCAAGACGGCAACCTGGCCTGGTTTGAGCAAAGCGGCGATAAATACCAACGCCTGGCCCGCCGTTGGATAAACGAGAACAAGCCGGCCAGCCTTTTGCTCAATAAGCAGGAACTGGAAGAATTCGACGCTTGCATATTGCGCGAAGGCGGCGAACCCGACGGGCGTGTGCAAGAGTTTGTCGAGGATTCGCGCACCGCCGAAAAATTGCGCCACGCGCAGGAAAAAGCCGCGCGCAACGCGGAACTGGAACGTCTCAACGCCGAGCAAAAAGAGCTTTTAGACAAAGCCGCAGCCGATCGGTTTGCCCTTGATACGCAAGTGCAAGAATTGGCCGCCAGGAAACTGTCTGCCGAGGCAGAAAATCAAAGACTGGAAATCGAATATAAACGCGCCAAGCGGCTGAGTAAGTTTCTGCTGCCCATCGGCATTATTGTCGCTCTCGTCTGGCTCTCTTTTAACGGCTTTGCCTATTACCAACGAACAGAACTTGTGCGGGCGCGCCGAGAGGAAGCGGATACGGCCACATACCAGGCGAATGAGGCCAAAAAGGAAGCGGAAGACGCCGCGGCAAAAGCGCGCCAAGCCGAAGAAGAATTAAAAGCGGCCCAGCAAGGTCTTAATCAAAAACAAACCCAATTAACCGAAGCGGCCCGGCGCACGGAGTTGCTGAACCGCATTTACAACGGGAACAAGTTGGGCGCGGAAACGACTAAATTCTTCGCCCAAGCCTTTGCCGCCGACGCCGAACTCCGCATCCTGGCCGAGCGGCAAAAAGGGCAAACAGTGGTGGTCGCGTTGCCCACCAAAAAGGCAGAGATGGGCGAATTGTTGCACATTTTAAAAAACGTCAGGATGTTAGAAGTGAAACAGGACGTTGCGGCGGCGAATGCCAAACCTTCGGACAGCGTCTATTACAACCCTTCCGCCCTCGGCAACGACTTGTGGAAAGTGCAATATGTGGCTTACGCAATGCTCCGCGCCGGGCGCAAGGTCATCAAAATCAGGGCCGTCGTCCCCTGGCGTTACCAAGAGGACATCCCCATTCTCATCGGGGCCAATGATGCCGACGACCCCAACACGCCCTCGCTCACCGTCACGCAGGTGAAACACTTCAAGGGCGGCAACTTAATCCAATAGAGCGGCGCGTTTGCGCGTCAATTCAGCAAATTGACAGCAATTCTTATTTTGGCATCCGTCGGGAGCAAACACTGGCAAGGGAACGCGGATATGGCGGATGCGGTGGATAAAAACGGATGCAGACCCGCGCGCATCCGCCGCATCCGCTAAATCCGCGTTCTCCCAGTTGATTGTCATGAGTTCAACGAGGGGTTGGCCGCTGTCGCTAAACCCAAACTAATACGGTTTGCACTTAGAAACTGTGCATTAGGCTATGTCATGGACACGCTTACTAACGTGCGCGTTTCCGCCTGTGGGCGGCGCGTCAGAGGCAGAAACGCGCACGTTAGTAAGCGTGTCGGTAATGCATAGTTTCTAAGTGAAAAGGGTATAAGAATTGCCAGCAAATTGACGCGCAGAGTTATTTCCAGAGGTGAAATTATGCAATACATCGTTATCAGTGACTTGCACATCGGCGTCGAGAATTCGTTGGCGATTTTCCACGCGCAGAAGAGTTTAGCGGATTTCTTGCGCGTCATCGGCGACGAACCGACGACGCTGGTTATCAACGGCGATTTCGTGGACTTTCTGGCCGTCATCAGTCCCGAAGCCCCCCAGGAATTCGCCCGTTTTGACCGCACGACGGCGCAAAAGAAGGTGGCTGCCATCATCGCCGCGCCGGACAACCACAACTTTTTATGGCCTGGTTTTCGCGCTTTTCTGGCGCATAATACCGCCAACCGCATAGATGTTTTGCTCGGCAACCACGATGTAGAACTCGTTTTCGACGAAGTGCAAACCGCTTTACAGTCCGTCATGGCCTCGTCGGGCGAAGCGGAACGGGTGCGCTTTCGTTGCTCCGCCGTGTCATTGCCGGGCTTGGAAGTCGGCGGCGTGTCAATCCGTCTGGAACACGGTTTTCAGTATGACCCGTACAATTGGTACGAACTCTCTGACCTGCTCAACGCCACGCAAAACGGGCAAAACGGCGCGGATTTCGTGTTGCCCTACGGTTCTAGTTTCGTCTATGACGTGCTTAACGAACTGACACCGAAACACCCGTTTCTCCCTTTGTTAAAGCCGGAACCAGGCGTTTTTTGGATAATGCTCGCGCTCAACCCGGAGGACACGCGGCAGCTGACGGCGGGCGGCGCGGGGATGCAGGTGGACAGCCTGGTCAAGCGTTTACGGATGTGGCTGGGCGACATCAAAACGCAATATACGACGCTTGAAGTTGACCGTTTTGCCGGCAGAGACGCGGCGGGAGACCAATTGATGAACGCGCCAGGCTTACGCCGTCAAAAGGGTTTGTGGGGCAACATCCGCGACTTCCTGGCCGACGCGCCCTCCGCTACCGCCGCCGCCAAACGCCAGGGGCAACTGGCTTTGCTGCGTTCGCGCCTGGAAAAACTGCGCGCTGACCGCGACGCCTTTTTCGATTTCGCCAACGCCCAAGGCGACGATTTTCAGCGCGGCTACGACGACATGATTGAACAGGGTTATCAAGTAGCCGTGTTGGGCCACAGCCACGCCCGCAAACTAAAATGGCTCAATACGCCCGACGAAACCGCGCGCCTTCTCTATGTCAACACCGGCACCTGGGCCGACCTTTTGGATTTTGACATCACCCAATTGCAGACCGATGGCGCGCTGGAACGCTGGCTGCAACAGCTAGACGCCAAACAGTTTACCCCGACGCGCATTTTCACCTTCGCGCGCCTGGCCGAACGCGCCGGCGGGCGTGGCGCGCGCGTCTCGCTGGAAAATTGGGACGGCGGGAAAACGAGCCTCGTGCAGCCGCCCGAAGAAGTTGAGCAGGTTTGACGACCTGCCGGCGGTTATTACTCTGTAAGTTCTGTGGCATTTGACACGCTTACTAACGTGCGCGTTTCTGCCTGTGATGCGCCGCCCAAAGGCAGAAACGCGCACGGAAGTCTCGCGTGTCCATGATACTACTGCACAGTTTCTAGATGAAAACAGTATGAGCTTCAACCTATTGCATTTCAACGGCATAGACGCCAACACCGGAAATTATCTCCTATCGCTTTCTGAGAAAGAATTGGCTGCCGTTGCCGGCGGCTTCAAACTGTCTGACGCGCACAAACGCGATTTGCGCCTTCGCAGTGAACGCACCGCGAAAATAGCGGCGCGCACATTGGGCGTCGCAGAAGGCGTTGACGACAAGGACTTGGCTTCGTGCGGTTGGGGCGTGATTTTTCCCGCCGCGTTGGAGGCCGAAACGCTTGCCGCGCTAAAAGAAGCCTTGCAACCATTGTTGACACTGCGCCGCCAACAGGCCGGAGAGTTTTATTTTGAGTTTGCCGGCGAAAAGGGTTATCAGCCCAATGAGGAAAAGGCCGCCTTTCTGGAAAGGCAAGGAGCAAGCAGCGTCAACGCGGCTGACCCGCAGTTTGGCGTGCCTTATTACGTCTTGCTGGTGGGCGACCCGGAGCAGATTTCTTACCGTTTTCAATATGAATTGGACGTGATTTATTCCGTCGGGCGGCTTCATTTTGCAACGCTGGCGGAATACGACAATTACGCCCGTAGCGTCGTAGCCGCCGAAACCGGAGAGTTCCAATTGCGCCCCCGCGCCGCTTTTTTCGGTGTACAAAACGACGACGACGAACCGACGCATCTGAGCGCGACGCGGTTAGTCGCGCCATTGGCGCAAAACCTGGCTTTGCCGGCAGCTAAGTTGCCGCAAAAATGGGAGATAGAGACGCATATCGGCGAGGGCGCGAGCAAAGAAAAACTCGGCGAAATCATTAACGGAGCCGCGCCGCCGGCGTTGCTTTTTACCGCCAGTCACGGTCTCGGATTTACCAAAGGCCACAAAAAACAAGTGGCGCATCAGGGCGCGTTGCTGTGCCAGAATTGGCCGGGGCCGGAAAACCACTCCGGGCCGATACCCGAAGATTACTATTTCGCCGGCGACGATGTGAGCCAAAACGCCAATCTGGGCGGCACGATTGCTTTTCACTTTGCCTGTTACGGCGGCGGCACGCCAAAGTTTGACGAGTTCAATAAACAAGCCTTTACATCGCCCAAACCGATTGCCGATAAAGCGTTTATGGCAAATCTGCCGCGCCAATTGCTCAACCGTCCACGCGGCGGGGCGTTAGCCGTCGTCGCCCACATCGAACGCGCCTGGGGCTATTCGTTTCTCAGCCGCACTCCCGCCGCCGCCAACAACAACGCCGAATTGACCTCGTTTGATTCTATGCTCAAACGCCTGATGAAAGGCCAGCCGCTTGGCGTCGCGCTGGAGTTTTTCAACAACCGTTACGCGGCCCTGGCGACGGAATTAACGGGTTATCTGCAAGCAGCAGAACAAGATACGGCGAAGGGCAGCGCGGCTGACCAGGAATTTAAGCTGGCGGAATTATGGACGGCGCAAAATGACGCGCGCGGCTACGCCATCATCGGTGACCCGGCGGTGAAATTGAACGTCAACGCGAAACTGAAAGAGGACGAGCGGCCCGTGCTGACGTTGGCCGGCGACGCGCCGCCGCCCCAATCGGTGACGGCTGAAAATCCCGCGCCCGCCGCCGCTTTCGGGTTGTTGGACACGCTCAAAGGCGCGGGCGAACAGACCAATAGGCGTCTGCAAGAGACGCTGGAAAAACTCAACGCCTGGCTGGAGTGCGCGCTTGACGACGCCACCGGCAGCGAAGTCGCCACTTACGCCAGCGACGATATGGGGCAAGTCACGCATGAAGCTAAAGGTTTTACTAACGCGCAGTTACGCGCGCTCACGCGCATCAGCCTGAGCGGTGATTTGGCGAGTTGCGTGCCGGCCAAAAAAGGCGAATTGGACGACAAACTCTGGCGCGTCCACGATGATATGGTCGCCCAAGCCCTGCAACACCGCACGGAAAACCTCAAGGCCGTCGCCGAAGTGCTGGCGCAGTTGTTAGCCGTCGTCAAGCCGTTACCGTGACTTGCCTTCCGTCATATAAACATCCCACAAGTTGCCCAAAAACATCCGCCCGAATTTAGCCAGAGCCTTTACTTTGTCGTCCGGGCCGCCTTCGGTTTGCACGCGGAAGGTGGTCAATTCTTTGAGGAAATCAGGCAAACGGATAAATAACAACCCGGCGGCGACGATGATGTCGCGGTGGGCTGCGGGGTTAGCGCGGATGTCGGCTTCGAGTTCGGGTGAAATGTGGCCCTGCACGATGCGCGTAAAAAGTGTGGTTGTGTCGCTCCACATATCAAAACCAGGGTCGTCTTGAATCACTTTATGCCCGCTCAGAGTTAGCGAATGGCCGGCTAAATCTGAGAAATACAGGCGATAGAAGAGGTTTTTGACTTCCGGGTCGGGCGTGTCAACGATAAGGTTGAACGCGCCGCCTTCGATGGCCGCGTTTTCGAGGCCGAGTTCGTCGCAGCGTATAAAGCCGCCGAGGTCGCGTGATTCGTGGCGCGGGTCGGCGACGAAATCGTCCACGTCCCGAAGCGTGATGTCGAGGTGAAACATGGCGTAATGGTTCTCTGCTTCGCCGGCTTTGTGGCCGGCGGCAAAGTCCGTCTCGCCTGTTTTCAGATAGCCCTTCAATTCTTCGCTAAAGGTCATGCCAGCTTTTGCTTCACTCATAATTTTAATTGCCTCCTGTGGCTTGTTGGATGATGCGTTCGGCGAATCTTTCGGATAAAGCCGCGATGGTTAAGGATGGATTAGGCCCGACGGGGCCGGGGAAAACCGCGCCGTCGGCGACATACAAGCCCGGATAATTGAAGACTTCGCCGTATTTATCAACCACGCCTTCGCGCTCGTTGTCGCCCATCGGACAACCGCCCAGCGGGTGCGCCGTCAAAACCTGGTCGAAAAATTTGTCAAGCGGATTGTCTTCGTAATCCACGCCAAGCGCGGTTGCCAGCTTACCGCCAGCCTCCAACACGCGGGCAAAATAGTCTGCGGAATCCTCGCGTTGCCAGTCACAGGCCAGATGCTTTCCTTTAAGGCTGAAGGTTCCGGTGGCCGGCGCGCGGCCCATATTGAGCATCGGCAATAAACTGACGGCTTCCAGGGTTTTGCCGAAGGCGTCGGAGACCTCTTTGCTCAAATCGGTGTCAGCGCTGCCGCCGGTGAGCGAGTCCCACCAGCTTTTCAGGATTTTCAAGCCGCTCGGAAGCATCTGCGGGGCCTCAATCAGCCAATTTACGAACGAAGGAAAGCCGCCGTCCTGCACATAAAAGCCGCGCCCGTTCGCGCCTGTGCCGTCCAGCGTGTCGTTGAGCCTTATGTAACTGGTAATCACCGGCCCTTTGCTCGGCGCAAACTCGCGGGCTGCGTCATGCTTTTTGTCGCGCCGGAAGAAGGCCAGTAAATCGCCGTTGCCTTGATAACGCGCGCCCAGCGTGGGGCTGATGCGCGGAAATTGGCTGCGGTTTTTGAGCAGCAGATAGGTTGTGCCAAAAGTGCCGGCGGCCAGTATCAAACGGTTGGCGGTAATGGTTACGGGTAACGACTTTCTTTCCGCGTCATTTTCCGCGTCGGGGTTGTGTCTGACGTATTGCGCCGTAAATTTGCCGTCTGTTTTGGTGAACGAAACTACTTCGCAAAGGTCTTTAATTTCAATGTTTCCGGTGCGTTCGGCCTCTGACAAATAGTTAAAATCAAGCGTGTTTTTGCTGCCGTAATTGCAGCCGATGTCACACTCGCCACACAGTTGGCAGGTCTGGCGCGGGGCGTTATGCAGATTCGGGTGAGTTTCCGCGACGGCCCCACCGATAATGGGTAAATTATTGCTGTCCATTGGGTTATACGGCTGTGAGCGGAAACTGACGGCCAGATTCGGCAAGCCCCACTCGTAGCCGTCGGCTTGATGGGCCGGATTTTGCCGCAGGATGCGCGCCGCTTCTTCCATCGCGCGGGTTTTGGGCGTGCGGTCTTTCCAGGGGTAAGGCTGGGCGTTGAGCATCTTTTCCGCTCTGGCGTAGTGGCTTTCAAGGTCGGCGTATTGCACCGGCCAGGGGCGATAACCGCCGCCGGGCAACTCCTCTTGAAACCACTTTTCGTCTTTGCGTAAAAGGACGTTGGCGTAAATCAGCGAACCGCCGCCTAAGCCGCTGGAAACTAACGCGCCCGTCTCGCCGAAAGACCAGAAATTGAACATCCCATAAAGCCGTTTACTCGGATCCCAAAAGTTGCGTTTCATCTCGTGCGGCGCGCGCGGGAAACTGTGCGGCGGGTAACGCCGCCCGCGTTCCAGCAGACAAACCCGCAAGCCGGCGTCGGCCAGGCGGTAGGCCATGACTGAACCGCCAAACCCCGAACCGACGATAATTGCGTCATAATGTTCAGTTACCATTTGCTTCAGTTCCTTTTTGGTTGTCTTCCGCTATTTTCAAAGGCACGCTACGGTTGAACAAAAAGTCTGCCGAACGGTGAACCTGCGGTTTTTGCGGGCCGGTCATGCTGCCGAGCGTTTTGGGGACGATAATCGGAGGTTCGATAAGCTCCGGCCCGCTACCTGAACCATCCTCCGGGATAATTTCTAAACGCTTGGCAGTATTGACATTGCGCCATTTAGTCGCCACGCGGCGCACGCCCACAGGGAAAATCGTCAAGGTTCCTTGGGGGTCAATTCTCATCCGCACAAAGTTTTTCCAGTGCGGGCACATAAACGACGAAAAGGCTTCGTTGTAGTGCCGTTTGAAGTCATTGAGCGAGATAAAAAGATAGACGCCCATGATAAAACTGCCCCAAAACCAGCCGCCGGCAAATACTACCACGCCGCCTATCAGCAAACGCGGAATGGTGGAAATTCCTTTACCGGCGGCATTGCTTTGGGCTATCTCAAGCAAGTAAACATTGAGGGCCAGCGTTGCGGCAGCAAACGCCAAGCCAAAAATAACGCCTGGCAAAAGACGGTCAAAAACTTTATGCGGGTCGTGAAACAACCACCAACCGGCCAGGGCGCAAAGCAGCCAGCACGCGCCTAAACCCAGCAACTGCGGCCAGGCTGAGACCTTGCTGCTGACCAATTGCGTAGCCCACCAAGCGAGAAAAATTGTCGCTACCAGGTGCGCTAAACCGTGCAACGCGCCGGCAATAAAACGGTATGGCTTGCTGTGAGTGTCAGTGAAAAGCCAAAAGCCCCCGACCAGCAAAATCGCCCAGAAAAAAGCGGCTGGTTCGGCAACAATGGTGGTGATGGTTTGCACAAAGTCTTTGCCGAAAGACGCGCCGGCGTCACCGGCCCCCGCCGGAACAAAGGCCCGCGCGCCAGCCAGATAGAGCAAACCCGTAAGGATGCCAAAGGCCGGATTGAGAAAGGGAAATAAGAAGTTAGCCCAACACAATTTCCGCGACTCGTTTTCGTCGGGATAGGATTTCTTCAGGTCGCAGACAAAATCCTGGCCGACGCGGGAAACATCCAACCCATGTGTGGGATGGAGAAACGCGCCCCCGCCGCCAGCCGTGATGCGTTGCGTTTGGTTGAAATCATGTTCGTGGCGGCGATAGTGGTGCAAATCGCCGGCGATGTAAACGCGGGCGCGTCTTTGCAAAATTTCCGCTTCAAACCGCCGCAGGGAGTGGTTATCAGCGTTACCGTCGGATTCCCACATTTTGGCGTAAACCCAGTGGGGCTCGGCGTGGCAGAGTATAATGCGGTCATCTTCCTGCATTTGCGCCACAACCCGCCGGAAATAGTCAACCTGCGGCCCGTCAAGCGCGGAATTTAGTTGCATATCCGTCCCCAGAAGCCACCAGCCGTGCGGTAATTTGACGGCAAAATAACTGCGATTCTGGTGCGTTTGCCAACCACAGAAACGGCGCAAACCATCGGCCCCTTTTTCCATGAACAACCGCGTAAACGAAGCCAGGCTGTCATACCAATCGTGATTGCCGGGAACGGCAAAAACTGACGGAGAAACTCCTTCTGCCGAGCGCGCAAACGCAGTCTGATAGGGGTGAACCAGCCGTTTCTTATATTCCTCGTCGCTCGCCGTCGGATAAACTTCATCGCCGCCCAGAACCAAAATACGCCCGCGTTTGGTGAGTTCCGGCGAACTTGCCGGTTCGTTAATGTCTCTTACCCGTAAGTGTAATTCGGGGCGCGAAAGATAGTAGGCCAGGGTATGCGTGGCATTCCATCCGTCGCCCACATCGGAGATATAATCAAGCCAAAAGTCCTCTTCGGGCCGCTCCGAGAAATCGTAAAAAGCGGCCTCGTGGTCGGCGTCCAAAGCCACTGATTCAGAGAGCCGGCGATCCAGATGCTGGCCCAAAATCGTAGAGACCACTAACTCTACTCCGGTTTTCGCCAATTGTACGGGGTTGTACCAGCAGACCATTGGTGGTCGGGAATCATCTTTCATATAGCCTCGCTTACTATACACTTCGAGAAAAAGAGTTTCACGCAAAGTGAACAAGAGAGTTAGCTTCATAGCCAGCATCAACAGGTGAGCAAAAGTTAGAGTTACGCATGGAGGCGTGTTTGATGGAGTAAAACTCACGCTTAAAAGCGTAACTCTAACTTTTATTATCCGGCGTTACTTTTCCTCACCTGCTTAAAACTCGCGCCTCTATTTATGAGTGCGTTTTCTTGCGGAAAAATTTCATCATATTTTGCCGACATCTGCAAAGTTCCGCGAAATAATTGCGTGTGCTGCGCCTAGCCTCGTTTGCGTGACGCTTTAAGGGGGTTTTGGCCGGGTGTAATCATTGGCGCAACGCGCCGAGTAGCCAGTAGTCAGTAGGGGGCGCGTTGCCTAATCAGGCGCGAACCGCCGCCGCCGTCCTATCTCCGCCAATGACTTACCGGCTTGCGTCGCCAGTAGGAATTACCATCTTCTTCTTCTAGCTACTGGCTACTGGCTTCAAGGTGAAGCGGCTCTGCCGCCTGATGTGCGGCGACGGCTACGCCTCGCCGGAAAGCCTTCTCTCTCAAGCGTTTGAGGCTATGCCTCCGCTTTCTGAGCTAACCCTTGACGGCCAGGTCAATACGCGGACCCGACGGCGGCACAGCCGCAAAGTTTCTTGGCAAGCTTTTCTCCGGCGAGGCATAGCCGTCGCCGCACATCAGAGCGGCGCAGCCGCATACCGGCCCGCTTCACTTTTGCTTACACCCGTTTTGGCCTTTCTTGACATTTGCCATTTTTAGGCGCGGGGCGTTTCGCGTATGATGTAGAGGCTTTATCCAGACACGCAAAACGAGGGAGAAGTTTAATGGCAACAGCCGCTTCCGTCCGGCACGACTATAAAATCTGGCAAGTCATCGGCGCGTCCGCCGTCGGCACAATGATTGAATGGTACGATTTCTACATCTTCGGAAGTCTGACGGCGATTTTGTCGCTGCAATTTTTCCCGCCAGGCAATGACACTTTCGCTTATATCGCTTATCTCGCCACGTTTGCCGTGGGGTTTATCGTGCGGCCTTTCGGGGCCTTGTTTTTCGGGCGCATCGGCGATTTGGTGGGACGTAAGTATGCGTTTTTAGTCACTTTACTCATCATGGGCGGCGCGACGGCGGTTATCGGTTTGCTGCCCACTTACGCGACGGCGGGCTGGTTATCGCCCGCTCTGCTCATCTTGTTGCGCATCCTGCAAGGCTTGGCGTTGGGCGGCGAATACGGCGGTGCGGCGGTCTATGTGGCCGAACACGTCCCCGACGAAAGGCGCGGTTTTTACACCAGTTTTATCCAAATCACGGCTTCGCTAGGGCTCTTCGTTTCGCTGGCGGTGGTCTTGACCGTGCAAAATTCCATGACCGCCGAGGCGTTCAAAGCGTGGGGCTGGCGCATTCCATTCTTGGTTTCGCTCTTTTTGGTGGGCATCTCGCTCTACATTCGTCTGCGGATGAAAGAATCGCCCATCTTCACGCATATCAAAAGCACGGGCCAGGCTTCGGCGCAGCCTTTGGTTGAAGCGTTCACGCAATGGGCTAACCTCAAGCGCGTCTTAATTTCGCTTTTTGGCGCGACGGCGGGACAGGGTGTTATCTGGTACACCGGCCAGTTTTACGCGCTCTTTTACCTGCAAACAATTCTCAAAGTTAATTCGCAAACCGCCAATATCATCGTCGCGGCGGCCTTGCTCTTGGGGATGCCGTTCTTTGTCGTGTTTGGCGCGTTGTCCGACAAAATCGGGCGCAAGCGTGTGATGATGGCCGGCTGTTTGCTGGCAATTGTCTGTTATTACCCGATTTATCGCGGCCTCGTGCATTACGCCGGCAGCAATATCGTGGCGGTTGACGGTTCTAACCGTGACAAAGCGACGGGCGCGACCAAACTCGCCGCCATGACGCGCGATTCAACCACAGGCCAACTCGTCCCCGCGCCCGAAGCCGCTAACCCGAACGTCGTTATGCTGGCCTTACTGATTTTCGCGCAAATCTTATTCGTCTGTATGGTTTACGGCCCCATCGCGGCCTACTTGGTCGAAGCGTTTCCGGCCAAAATCCGTTATACTTCGCTCTCGCTGCCCTATCATATCGGCAACGGCATCTTCGGCGGCCTGTTACCATTGATAGGCGTCTGGGTCTGCGCCGCGACGGGCAACATCTACGCCGGCCTGATTTACCCGATAACCATTGCCACCATTACATTTATTGTCGGTTCGCTGCTGCTGCCCGAAACGCGCCACGTTAAAATCTGGGACGAGGTGCAGTAGGGGCAGACATATGTGTCTGCCCCGCAACACAAAAACAATGAACCGTAGGGGCAGACATATGTGTCTGCCCCACGCAATACGGTAGCGGGGCAGACACATATGTCTGCCCCTACGGTGTTTTATGAAAACCATCAACAAAGTTTTAGTCGCCAATCGCGGCGAGATTGCCATCCGTATTTTGCGTGCCTGTTTTGAGATGAACTTGGCGACGGTGGCGATTTATACGCACGAAGACCGTTATTCGTCGCACCGCTACAAGGCCGACGAAGCCTATCAAATCGGGGCCAACGACGACCCGCTCAAACCTTATCTGGATATGGATGAGATTATTCATCTCGCTAAATCCAAAGGGGTTGACGCGATTCATCCGGGCTACGGTTTTTTGAGCGAGAACGCCGAATTTGCGCGGCGCGTCGAGGCGGCGGGCATGGTTTTCATCGGGCCGCGCCCGGACGTGATGGCGGCGTTGGGCGATAAAGTGGCGGCGAAGAAAATCGCCGTCGCGCAGGGGGTGCCGATTATTCAGAGCAGCCAGGCCCCTTTGACGGATTATGATATTTGTCGTCAAGAAGCTGAAACGATTGGGTTTCCCGTTATGCTCAAGGCATCGGCGGGCGGCGGCGGGCGCGGTATGCGCGTCGTGCGCGGCGTCGAAGAATTAGAGAAAAATTACCACGAAGCCCGCCGCGAAGCCGCGAACGCTTTTGGTAATGACACCCTTTTTCTGGAAAAATTTGTCGAGAACCCCAAGCATATCGAAGTGCAAATCTGCGCCGACAATCACGGCAACGTCATCCATCTGTTTGAGCGCGATTGTTCGGTGCAACGCCGCTTTCAAAAGGTAGTCGAAGTTGCGCCCGCGCCCAATCTAAAGACGGAAACGAAGCGCAAACTCTACAGTTATGCCCTGAAAATTTGCCGCGCCGTTAATTACAACAACCTGGGGACGGTGGAATTTTTAGTAGAAGGCGATGACTCTATTTACTTTATCGAAGTAAATACGCGCATTCAAGTGGAGCATACCGTAACCGAAGTGGTCACCGGCATTGACCTCGTAAAAGCGCAAATCCGCATTGCCATGGGCGCGCATCTGGGCGGCGAGGAACTGGATTTCGACCAAACATCGGTCAGCGTCAGCGGTTTCGCCATCCAATGCCGCCTCACTACGGAAGACCCCGAAAACGATTTCAAACCCGATTACGGCACGATTGTCGCCTACCGTAGCGGTGAAGGCTTCGGCATTCGCGTTGATGAAGGCAGCGTCTATCCGGGCGTCACCATCAGCCCGTTTTTCGATTCAATGCTCGTCAAAGTCACGGCGCATTCGCGTTCTTTGGGCGGCGCGGCGCGCAAAATGACCCGCGCTTTGTATGAGTTTCGCTTTCGCGGCGTCAAGACTAACATCCCTTTTCTCATCAACTTAGTCAATCACCCTTTGTTCCGCGAAGGCAAAACGACGGTCAATTTTATCAATGACCACCCTGAACTTTTTCACTTGCGGGAACGCCAAGACCGCGCCACAAAGATTCTGCGTTTCCTGGGAGAAACCACTGTCAATGGCAATCCCGATGTGAAGAAGTTAGACCCCACACGCAAATTCCTCGCGCCTGTCGTGCCGCCGTTTGACCGTTATGCGCCTTATCCCAACGGCACGAAACAACTTTTGGACAAACTCGGCCCGGAAAAATTCTGCGCCAAAATCAAGCAAGACCCGCAGATTCATTATACCGACACTACTTTCCGCGACGCGCACCAATCTTTGCTGGCAACCCGCGTTCGCACGTTGGATATGCTGCGCGTGGCTGAGAGTTTCGCCAAACATCATCCGCAACTTTTCAGCCTGGAAGTCTGGGGCGGCGCGACCTTTGATGTCGCTTTGCGTTTTCTGCAAGAATGCCCCTGGCAACGCCTCGCGCTGTTGCGTAAAGCCATTCCTAACACGTTGTTACAGATGCTCTTTCGCGGCAGCAACGCCGTCGGTTACGCCGCCTATCCAGACAATTTAATCGAATCGTTCATTGAGAAAGCCTGGGAAACAGGCGTTGACGTTTTCCGCATTTTCGATTCACTCAACTGGCTCAAAGGCATGGAGCAATCCATCAAATTTGTGCGCCAACGCACCAAAGGCATCGCCGAAGTCGCGGTTTGTTACACGGGCGATATTCTTGACCCCAAGCGCGTTAAATATAACCTGGACTATTACTTAACCCTCGCCAAACAGATTGAAGAGGCCGGTGCGCATATTTTGGCGATAAAAGACATGGCCGGTTTGCTCAAACCCTATGCCGCCAAAGAGCTAATCACGGCCCTGCGCGAGACGGTGAAAATTCCTCTGCACCTCCATACGCACGACACATCTTCTTTGCAGACAGCTACTTATCTGCAAGCCGTGGAAGCCGGAGTGGACATCATTGACGTGGCTTTGGGCGGACTTTCGGGGCTTACTTCGCAACCCAACTTCAACGCGATAGCGGAGATGTTTCGTTACCAAAAACGCGAACGCGAATTCGACATCGAAAGCCTCAATCAATTTTCCGATTATTGGGAAAATGTGCGCGATTTTTACTATCCGTTTGAATCGGGCATGAAAGCGGGTTCGGCGGAAGTTTTCCAGCACGAAATCCCGGGCGGGCAGTATTCCAACCTGAAACCGCAAGCGATGGCTCTCGGTTTGGGCGACAAATTCGACCTCATCAAAAAGACCTTCGCCGAGGTAAATCTAATGTTTGGCGACATTGTAAAGGTGACGCCGAGTTCCAAAGTAGTCGGCGACATGGCGCAGTTTCTCGTCTCCAACGGCCTCACTGTGCGCGATGTGTGGGAGCGCGGCGACGTAATTTCCTTCCCCGAATCGGTCAAACAATTGGTGCGCGGCGATTTGGGGCAACCCGCCGGCGGCTGGCCGAAAAAGCTGCAAAAAATCATCCTCAAAGATGATAAACCTTACACCGACAAACCCAACGCGCATTTGCAACCATTAGAGTTACAAAGCGATTTCGCGGCCTTTCAAAGTGAGTTTGGGGAGCGCGCGGAATATACCGATTATCTGTCTTACAAGATGTTCCCCAAGGTTTTCGCGGAATACTGGGCGCATCGCAAACAGTTCGGCGACATTTCGCGCGTGCCGACCAAGAATTTCTTCTTCGGCCTGGCCTCTGACGAAGAGGTGGAAGTAGAAATGGCTCCCGGCAAAACCTTGCTGATTCGCTTGCTTTCAGTAGGCGACGCCGACGCCGATGGTGACCGCACCGTCTTTTTCAAAATCAACGGGCAAACGCGCAACCTGGTAATTACTGATAAATCCTTAAAAATAAAGAAAGTTGTCAACGCCAAAGCGGATAAGACCAACCCCGCGCAGATAGGTTCGCCATTGCCTGGAATGCTCTCGCGCCTGTTGGTCAAAGCTGGCGAAAAAGTGACAAAAAATCAGCCGTTATTCATCATCGAAGCCATGAAAATGGAGACCACTGTCGCCGCCATCCAAGCCGGCGCGGTTGCCAAAATTCTGCTTAAAGAAAAACAACTGGTTGAGGCCGACGATTTAATCATCGAAATGGGGTAGGTTTATTGTTTAAGGAAGCAATTTGTTGGCCCCGGTAGGGCCGAACCACTCGTTAGTAGCGGGCGGCGGCGGTTGCCAGGCGGCGTCTAAGCGCACTTGTTTGAGCGCGGGCGCGTCCAGCAAATTGGTATCGAAACCGTTGATGTAAGGCTTCACCAGGGCGTAAGTTGAGGCGAAATAGACCGGCACGGCGGGCAGTTCGCGCAAGGCTTCGGCTTCGTCTTGCGGGATGGGAAAGGGCGTCGGCGCAACTGTCGGCGCAACTGCGCTTTCCGGCGTCGCGGCAGGTGTGGCGGTTATATCCGGTGTGGCAGCCGGCGTCGGAGAGGCTTCAGTAACCACAGTTTCCGGTTTCGCCAGTGGCGCAAAGAGCAGCCAAAGATTGGTTGTGGCTTCGGTGGTCGGCATGACTACGCTGCGCCGCGCGACGGCAAAATCGCCCGCTTGCAAACTGGCTTGATAATCGTTCCAATCCTTGCTGACAATCTCTGTTTCCACGCCTAACGCGCGCCGCCACATTAACGCGACGGCCCGCGCGAGTTGTTTCTGCTGCTCATTACGGTTAATCAGCAAGCTAATCGTAGGAAAACCCGCCCCGTCAGGGAAACCGGCCTCGCGCAACAGAGCGCGGGCGCGTGGCACATCGCGGGTGAGCGCGGGCGCAGCATTCGGGCCGGGCAAAAATCGGCGCGCCGGTTCGTTGGCACCGGCTAAAACATCAGCCACTAAACGCTCACGGTCTAAGGCTAAAGCCAACGCTTGCCGCACTTTGACGTTATCCAAAGGCGGGCGTAACGGGTTAAACTGGTAGTAATTAAGCGCGCTAAAGGTGCTGCGCCGGAAATCTTTATAAGGAGCCAGAAGTTTGAGGGCCAACGGCGCAAAACCGGCGTTGGTCACGATGTCCACCGCGCCTTCGCGGTAGAGCGCGAGGGCGGCTTCCGCATCCTTCGCCGCCACCATTTGCACGCGCTCCAAGCTCACTGACGCGACATCCCAATAGGTCGCCGCGCGTTCCAACGTCGCCGCTTCAGGCCGCAAACGCGCCAAACGAAAGGGGCCATTAGAGATTAACGCTTTTTCAGCCGTTGCCAGCGTAAGAAATTCTGCGGTTTGGTAAACCGGACGGAAAACCGTATGCGCGACCAACGCGGGAAAGTTCGGGGCCGGATTTTGCAGCCTCACTTTTAACACGAAATCGCTGACGGCCCGCGCCCCAAGCGGCGCAACCGCGGGCGTGGGCGAAGGCGTGGGCGAAGGCGTAACCGCGCTGGGCGTGGCATCAGGCGCGGGTGCGGGCGGTTCGTCCGTTGGTTTAACCCCGGACGGCGCGGCCAGTTCCTCTACTTTTGCGCCCATGATATTTTCCAGCAGCGCGTAATGCGGCGACTCCGCGCCCAACTGCTGGACACGCTGCCAGGAACGCGCAAAATCTTGCGCCTTAACGGTTTCTCCGTTTGACCACTTTGCATTTTTCCGCAAATAAAACGTCCACTCGCGCCCATCCGCCGTCACTTCCCAACGCTGCGCCACGCCAGGCATTGCTTCCAAGGTTTTCGGATTGTATTCCGTCAGACCTTCATACAAAGCGCGCACGGCGTCGGTATCAGGCGCATGAGCGGCCCGCGCCGGATCAAAGATTTGTGGCACGCCGCCCGCGCTCCAACGCAACTCCGACGCTTGCGGTCGGGCCGCCTGGCCGTAATAAGGCTCCGGCTCTTTCTCGCCGAAACAGGCCGTTTGCAAGACTAAAACCGCCAGCAAACACACGCCGGCCCAACTGCGCCGCACAAGCGCAGCAGGTCGTCGGCAATGTTTGACCAGGCATTTCATACCAGCTATGCGGGTAGTTCTAAGTTTCAAGTTCAAGGTTCAAAGTTCAAGGTTCAATGCTTACGCGGCAACAGCTTTGAGAGCGCAATAAACCCGAATCCTTTTTCTCACCTGCTTATGTCTCACGCGCTCAAGCGCGGGCCAGTTCCTTTAATTTCGCGTAAAGTTCGCCAACTTGCCGCCGCGTGTCGTCAAACCCCTGCGAAGTATCCAGTAAAAAATCGGCGTAACTTTTCTTTTCCTCTTGCGTCATCTGCGCTGCGATTCGTTGTTGTGCTTCTGCCGGCGAAAAATTGTTACGCTGCATCAAACGAGTCAATTGAATCTCCGGCTGGCAAAAAACCACAATTAGCTTGTCGAAACGACGGTAGCCACCGGATTCAATCATCAACGCGGCGTCCACAATTGCCACGCCAGGCGGGTCAGAGGCTTCCCATTGGCGCACTTGTTCATCTTGTGCGGCAAAGACCAACGGATGCGTGATGTCGTTGAGTATCTTGCGTTTGGCGGCGTCGGCAAAAACTATTTCGCCCAGCCGCGCACGGTTCAATGAACCATCAGAGAGCATAACCTCCGGCCCGAAAGCCTCGACGACGGCTGCCAGGCCCGGCGCGCCTGGCGCAACTACCGCCCGCGCGGTTTGGTCGGCGTCCAAGACGTGCGCCCCTAATTCAGCAAAGACGCTGGTGACAAAAGATTTACCGACGGCAATTGAACCCGTCAGGCCAACTTTCAACATATTTCTCAAGAGCAGTCGGCAGGGGCAGACGGCAGTAACCACGAGGAATGGAGCAAACAGGCAACCATATAATAGCACAGCTTACGAAAATGTGTTGGGCAAAGTTAAACCCAAAATTTCGTAGGGCATATGCAAAGTAGCGGAGCGGCCTTCTTTGAACCTGGAACTTTGAACTTTGAACTTTGAACTGTTTGCTTACCAACCGCGCCGGCGTTTAGCGGCTTCCAGCGTATTTCGCATGAGCATTGCCACAGTTAGTAAACCGACGCCGCCCGGAACCGGCGTCAGGTATCCGGCAACGCGGGCCGCTTCTGCCGGATGGACATCACCAACAAGCGTGAAACCACGTTTGGCAATCGCCCGCAGACGCTTTTCCGCTTCGTCGCCGAATAATTCGCGGGCTTGCGCTTCGTCCGTCACTTTGTTCATGCCCACGTCAATCACTACCGCGCCAGGCTTGATGTGTTCAGCGCGGATGAATCCGCCGCGACCAATGGCGACGGCCAACATATCGGCCTCACGGGTGACACGCGCCAGGTCTTGCGTGCGCGAATGAGCGATGGTAACGGTGGCGTCGCGCTGTAATAAAAGCTGCGCCAACGGACGCCCGACGATGTTGCTGCGCCCCACGACGCACACATTTGCCCCGCGCAGAGGTATTTCGTAATAGTCGAGCAATTTAATCACGCCCGCCGGCGTGCATGGCACAAGCGCCGGCTGCCCCAAGGACAAACGCCCGACATTGACCGGATGAAATCCATCCACATCTTTAGCCGGGTCAACCGTTTCCAGCACCAGGCGTTCGTCAATCTGCGGCGGCAAAGGCAATTGCACGAGCAAACCGTCAACTTCGGGACGAGTGTTCAATTGATTTACGAGGGCGAGTAGCTGTTCGGTTGTAGTTTCTACGGGCAGCGCGTGGTGTTCCGATAACAAACCCAATTCTTGCGAAGTCTTAACCTTATTTCGCACATAAACTTCCGAAGCCGCATCCGCGCCTACGCGCACAACCGCCAAACACGGGGCCGCGCCGTAACGCGCTTGCAACCGCGACACTTCCCCGGCGACCTCGCGCTTAATCGCGTCAGCAACCAACGCCCCATCTAAAATCTTCGCTTTTTCTTTAACCAATTGTGTGTCCGTCATTTTCGCTGTCTATTTCTTCCCATTCTTCCGGCGGCGGAAACTCAACGCGGTCATACACTTCGCGCAACGATAAAACGCAACCGAGAGCCGCCAGGTGTAATTCGCTGTCTAATCCCTGAATGGTTCGCAGCAACCATAAGCCGTCTTCTTGGCGTTGAAAGTGGTCAATCACGGCGCGGTCTTGCGCGACCAGAATGTAATCGGTCAACGACGGCGAGAAATTGCGGTAGCGTAAGAACTTACCGCCCCGGTCAAAGGCTTCGGTGCCCGGCGAAAGGACTTCAATGATTATCGTCGGGTTGAGCAGAATGTCTTTGTAATCATCGTGAAACTGCGGTTGGCCGCAGACCACTACCAAATCGGGATACGAAAACATCCCTTTCATAGTGCGGCGCGGATTGGCAAAAGGCCCGCTTTTGACCTTTGTGTCTTTGGTCAAAGCGCGGCACGGCGTACCCAGAATCGCTGTGCTGATTATCCGTGTCAGGCTCACGCAAATATCGCCGTGCGGCAGAGTTTCGCCGGCCATCTCGTAAAGGTAGCCGTCAACGTATTCATGCCGCACCGTCGCCGCGCGTTCGTAAGCCAGGTAATCTTCGACGCTGTAAAGTAAATCGGATTCGCGTAAAGCCATAGTTTCTTTCTCCAGACAATTTCAACGACACAGTTTAACGCACAACACGGCAGACGCAAAAGACGCACTTTGTTGGACAACTGCGGGTTTGGCAAATATGATTAGCGATTGGTTGCGACGGGTATTTATGAAAACATTGTCAAATCATCGTTTACGGCTTGTCTTGAGTTTGTTTTTTGTCTGCGGCGCGGGCTTGTTTTATCCCGCGCCACTTAACGCCCAGACATTGCGTGAGCAGCATGAGCAGATGCGCTTGGCGTTGGACAAAGGCGATAATGCCGCTGCCTGGATGCAACTGCAAAAGCTGCGCCAAACCGCCGCGCCAGGGCTTTTTGCGGTCAATAATTACGATTATCTGGCGGGGCGTCTGGCCTGGCAAAACGGCGACACAACCGCCGCCGCCGTCAACTTTCAAGCCGTTGTAACCCGCAATTCGCCGCTTGCGCCTTACGCGCTCTGGCATTTGGCGATAGCGGCCCGTTGCGCCGGCAATTTGCCGCAAGAACGCGCATATTTGCGCCAATTACTGGCCCTCGCGCCCGCCAGCCGTTTGCAACCCGCAGCCACAACCCGTTTGGCGCGTAGTTTTTATGAAAGCGGCGATTACCCTGCGGTCATAGCCATGCTGCAACCGATGCTGACAGACCCGAAAATCGCGGCGACTCGTCCCTGGCAGATATTACTGGCTCAATCATTTCTGTCTAACAAACAATCCGCTGAAGCGCGTGTGGCTTTTGTCGCGCTCATCGCCAATTTGCCCAACCCTTCGCAACCGGACGACTTTGCCCTGACCGCCGCCCGCGCTCTCGACCAATTTGATAACGCGCAACTACCCGACACCGAGCATTTACGCCGCGCCCAAATTTATCAATTTAACCGTGATTTCGCCGGCGCGCGGCGGCATTGGTCAGCCATTGTGGATAATTACCGGCAGAGCAATTTACGCTCCAACGCGCTGTTTCAAATTGGTCGGGGTTGGGGACAGGAAGGCAAGTTTGCTGAGGCTGCGCCATTTTACCAGCAGATTTTGCGCGAATACGGCGCAGAATTTGTCGCCCAAGACGCCCAACTCTTTCTGGCCGGTGCTTTGGTTCGTTTAGGCAAAACCGATGAAGCCATCACCACTTACCAAAAATTCATCAACGAACACCCCGACGCCGATAACATCGAGCGTCCTTATCTGAACATTATTGACGCCTTGCGCGACGCGGGCCGCGACGCCGAAGCGCTCACTTGGACAAGACGCGCCCAGACTGATTTGTCGGGTAAAATCGGCGCGACTCTGGCCTTATTTGCCCAAACCAAAATTCATAACGCGCAGGGCAATTGGGCTGAAGTGGTGAAGGATTGCGACGAATTGGCTAAATTGAACGATGTCGGCGCAAAGTTTGCGGGCGGCACGACCAAATCTGAGTTGGCCTTTATGAAGGCTTTCGCTTTGGAGCAACAAGGCAAGGTTGAAGACGCCGTCAACGCCTATCTCGCGCTACCGGATGGGCGCAATGAATATTACGGCGGACGCGCCACACTGCGTTTACGCGCCCTGGCGGATGCCGAAAAATCGCGTAAGGCCATCGGCTCACGCGCCGAAAGCCTCTATGCGACGGCGGTTAAAGCCATTGATTACAAATACTTCGATGAAGGACGCAAAGCTGCGCAAGACGCCCTTCGTTTGACCACAGATGAAGGCGTGCGCGCTTCTCTGCTTGATTTAGCCCGCCGCGCTTACGCCGGTTTGCCCGCTTACAGCACCATTCGCCAGCCGCAAATATTACCCATCGGACGCCGCGAGCCATTCACTGACGCCACCGCCTCAAACGCCTCAACCGTCGCGGATGAACTGCTCTTTCTCGGCCTACACGACGAGGCCGCCCCTGAATTTGCCCTGAACCCCAAATTTAACGCGCTCGCTCCCCCGCTCACCCCTTCACCCGCTCCAAACCCTCTCCCCGAAACAACTTACACCCAGGCGACGCTCTTTCACCGCGCCCAGGAGGAAAACCGCGCTGTGGCCTTGATTGAACCCTTTTGGCGCACTGTGCCGGCGGATTATTTACTCGAATTGGCCCCGCGTGAGATGGCGGCGCAGCTTTACCCCGCACCGTTCCGCGAGGCTTTGCTGCAACACACGGCCCCGCGCCGGGTTGACCCGCGTTTTCTCTTGAGTATCGCCCGCCAGGAGTCGCGTTTTCGCGCCGACGCCAAATCCGTCGCCGCCGCGCGCGGGATGTTGCAGTTTATCTCTGCCACCGCCGACATTATTGCCGGACAGCTTCGTCTCACTAAATTCCAGCAAGACGACCTCTACGACCCGCGCACCGCGATATTGTTCGGCGCGCAATACCTCGGCAATCTTTTCCAACAATTCCCCGCCCAACCGCAAGCCGTCGCCGCAAGTTACAATGGCGGCGAGGATAACATGGCCCGCTGGCTGAAACGCGCCCGCAGTAATGACCCGGATCGCTATGTGCCGGAGATAAACTTTGCTCAATCAAAGGATTACGTCTTTCGTGTGTTAGCCAATCACCGCGTCTATCAATCGCTCTACAACGAAAAACTCGACCCGCTCTAAGCTTCACGAATATCCACTTCGTCGCCGTCGCGCATGGCTACGGCGTTGGGGAAAATGGGCCGACTCAAAACACTAGCACTTAGAGCAGTTTTCCGCAGTCAGTTTTTAGTTTTTAGCAAGAAGCGGTTGAGTTTACACAAGTTAAGCGAGTGAGCGAAAGTTACGCGACATAATGCGGAAGCCCGCACGAAGTAAGGGCGCGGTTGCAGGCCGTACATTCGCCCTTGACTAAGTGCGGGCTTCCGCATCCGGGATTACCTCGCGTTACTTTTGCTCACCTGCTTACGCCGCGAGTCTCAGTAAACCGAAACGCAAACCGCTCTGGTTTAGGGCGTTGTGACGGGCTGGACGCGGAAAGACTTGATTTCCACTTTGCCGGAACTGTTATTGGCCAGGCCGACAGCACCAACGGTCAAATCCCCGTCAGCTTTGAGAGACATCTCTACTCCTTTATTCTGCAAATCTTCGGTGATGTAAACCTTTATGGACTGGCCCACCATTGTGAGCGAAACGTAAAAGGGTTTGCCGCTGCCCAAAAGCTGCATATAGGGAATAAGACTTGCGGTGTGGCCGGCAAAGGGCCGCTCTACTCCATCACGCACTATGTAGCCACGCATCCCCAAAGGCTTTTCCGCTTTCGGGCCGTTTAGTTCCACGCGATAGTAATTCTTTTCATCGGCGGCCCGCAGCACGAACGAGGTGCTCTCGTTGTTGAGCAAACGCACCTGAAGCCAAAGCACGAAGTCGCCGTAATGACGGAATTTGTCATAGCCGGGTAAGGCCAAGCCAGCCCCATTGAGGAGAATTTTCCCGTCCTTTGCTTCCCACGGGGCACCGAAAATGCGCCAATCCCCGGTTTGTTGGGGAGCGAAGGCTTCCTCGCTGAGTTTCTTGTCGAGCGCTACCGTTACCGCGCCTTCCCCGCTTGGCACGTTGAGCGTGAGGGTTTTGCGCTGGTAAGAAGCATCGTCCGGTTCGACCACCAAGCGGTAGGCCCCCGCCGGCACATTGGCTATAGTGGCGCGTGAGTTCTGAAACTGATACATCTCCCATTTGGCGGTTTCTGCGCTGTTTTGGAGCATCACACGCCCGTTGGCCGCATTGAGCGACAGCGTCACATTGTACGTCAAAGGCGCGAGCGGCAAAGAAACAGTAGCGGTTGTTTGCGCCGCCACCTGCACCTCTTGTGACGCCGTTTGAAATCCTTCCAGTTGTGCCGTCACCTCGTAGCGGTTGTTCACCAAATCGGCAAACGACAGAGAGCCGGACTCCGACACGACGCCTTCCCGCACGACCTGTCCTTGCGCCTTCACGGTGACGTTGGTTTTGGGCCGCGCAGCGACCAACAGCGCGCCGGTCAAGCGCAAATCAACCGTCTTCGTTTCGCCGGCTTGCACCTCAACCGTCAACGGCGTGGACTTGACCCCTTCCAATTCAGCGACAACCGTGTAACGCCCGCGCGCCAAGTTGTTGAAAGTTACGAACTGCTCTGAACGCTGACTCGGCGGCTCGTCCGCCGGACTGCCTTCGCGGGTCAATCTGACAGCGGATTTGGCGTCGGCCAACACGGTCAATGCGCCTTTTGACGGGGCGGCTTTAGTGACGGCTGGCGGTGTTTTTTCGGTTACTGTGGCTGTTGCCGGCAGGGTGACAGGGGCAACCGTGGGGGCCGGCCGGCGCGGGGCGACCACCTTCACTACCGGCTTAACCGGTTCTTTTGGCGGCGCAACCGCCGGTTTGGGTTTGGAGGTTATTTTTGGTTTCGGTGGAGTTGCCGCCGGTCCGGGCGGGCAGCCACCGAGCGGACATTGCGTTCGGACTTCGGCCATAGACAGTAAACCGAACAATAAAGCCGCCATGATGACGCTGAAGTTGGGGCACTTTCTCATAACAACCTTCTCATCTGGCGCAAATTTTCCGTTGCGGCAGAAATCTTGTCAACCGGCATTCAGACTCCTGGTAAGGCGTAACAGAAGCCAAGTTTTTGCCTAATTTGTTGGCGCGGCCAAGGCCGCAACGCGGCAGCAGGCAGCCAGCAGCAGGCAGCCGGCAGTAAGAAGCCGCGTTGCGCTAACACAGGCGCGAACCGCCGCCGCCGTCCTGTCTGCGCCAATGAC
>JAYVJN010000177.1:0-7685 GCA_043769325.1 Acidobacteriota bacterium | reverse complement strand
GTGCAAAAAGGATTAGATCAGCAACTAGATCGTAAGAGAACAGACTTGGAGAAAGATAAAAATGCTTATCTGAAGAGTTATGAATTTTCGATCAAATATGTCCGACTTCAAGACAAAGATAAAGCGTTTGAATACCTAAACAAAGCGTATGAGCAACGGGAACCCCAAATGGTGGAAATCAAAGTTTTGCCACCATTTAAGTTTCTGCGTGACGACCCGCGATTTAAGGAATTGGTCAGGAAAGTTGGGATTCCTGAGTAGCTGGAACTCGGACACTCTTGTCCGAATTCCTTTGCAAAAGGCAAAAATATTTGGAAACAATCAAGTTGATTTGTTTGTCGGGAGAGTTTGATTGCTATGCAATCAGTCGGACAAGAGTGTCCGAGTTCCAAGTTCAACGCAATCTCTTTTATGGCTTCTATTTTGAACAGAACATGAGCTAGTGGAAATTGATAATTTTGCGAGAAAACAAATAGTTAAAAAATGATGGAAAAGAAAATCTCAACAAAAAATAAAGACACTTCGATTAAAACGGACAAAGTTTTGTTTGATGAGATCCGCAGTTTAATTGAGCAAACGCGGTCGAGAGTTGCTCAGACGGTTAATTCGGCACTCGTTTTGATGAATTGGCACATCGGCAAACGCATCAGCGATGAAGTGCTGCAAAATAAACGGGCAGAATATGGCAAAGAGATTGTTGCGTCATTGAGTAGACAATTGACGGACGAATATGGAAGTGGTTATACGAAGCAAAATTTGTTTCACATGATGCGTTTTCCCGATGCCTTTCCTGATTTAGAAATTGTCTCCGCATTGAGTAGACAATTGAGTTGGACTCATTTTCGACAAATTATCTACGTTGAGGATGAATTGAAACGTAGTTTCTACGCCGAAATGTGTCGCATTGAGCGTTGGAATACGCGGATCCTTGGGGCGAAAATTCAAGGAATGCTGTTTGAACGCACGGCGATTTCCCGCAAGCCCGAAGAAACTATCAAAAACGAAATTGCCGAACTCCGCGATGAAGATAAATTAACGCCTGACCTCGTTTTCCGCGACACATATTTTCTTGATTTTCTAGGTTTGAGCGATACTTTCAGCGAGAAAGATTTGGAAAACGCGATTTTACGCGAGCTTGAAAGGTTTTTGCTCGAACTCGGCGTTGGCTTTGCGTTTGTCGCCCGGCAGAAACGGATTACGGTTGACGGCGACGATTTTCATATTGATTTACTGCTCTATCATCGGGAACTGCGAAGATTGGTCGTCATTGAATTAAAGCTCGGCAAATTTATGCCCGCCGATTTTGGGCAGACCGAATTTTATCTGCGTTGGCTCGATAAATACGAACGCAAGCCTTGGGAAGAATCGCCGATTGGTTTGATTTTATGTTCGGAAAAATCGAATGAACGGGTTGAATTATTGGCTTTGGATAAACACGACATCAAGGTCGCGGATTATTGGACACAGCTTCCCGATAAAAAATTGCTCGAACAAAAACTGCACGAAGCCGTGATTTTGGCTCGTCAATTGAGTGAGCGAAAATAAGGGAAAATAATTCGCAGTTAAAAACTCATGTTAAGCAGGTGAGTAAAAAAGGTTAGAGTTGCGCCTTCAGGCGTGAGTTTTACGCCGTGAAGCCAGTAGTCAGTAACCACTTGCTACTGCTTACGATCTGCTGGCGAAGCGCGATGGTCTCGTCAGTGGCGCGCCGTTGGCGGCGGCGGTTCTGGTGGAATTAGTGCCACGCGGCTTCTTAACCGCCCACTGCCGCGTTGCGGCCGTCACACGCCTGAAGGCGTAACTCTAAACGCCGGAAGCGATAAAGCATACCGTTTGTTGATGGCTGTCACCGAAGCTGCTTCCCGCGCCGCGTAATCGCTGCCGCTAATAACCAATACCTCACGCCCATAACTGATTAACTTGCGGCTTAAATTTTGGTAAAAAGCGCGGCTAAACCCGAACCCGACGCGCTGCTCATCTTTGACCCAAGCCACTTCGGGCGTGAGAAGCAGCGTTAAATCATAAGGCGCGGCGCGGGCCGCCGTTTCAATCCAGGCCGGGCATTCAGCGAATAGATGGTTGCTCCAAACTGTTGTGGTCAATAAATCCGTGTCACAAAACAGCAACTTGTTGGCGCGTCGGGCGTCGCGTTCTTCATTGGCCCGATGTCCGTGAGCGATTGACTCGATGTCCGTCAGTGTCAACTCGTTAAGCGGGTGCGTGTCCACATATTCGCGGCCATATTCGGGCGTCCAGACGGTTTGAAAATGCGTGGCAAGTTGTTCGGCCAGCGTGGATTTGCCAGTTGATTCGGGGCCTACGACGGCGATGCGTTTGACGAAATACGGACGCACAGCTTCTGGTATAAACTCCCAGTTTGCCAAAGGGTTAGCGCGAATCGCGGTGCCGGAAACAGGGAAGCGGGCGCGGCCCAGGTCAAGCAAAATGTGCCGCGCGCCGAGTTGCCGCGCCAGTTCGTCACCGTAATCTTCCGAAGTGAAAACGGCCTCAATCGGTTCGTCGGTATGGCGCAAAACCGTCCCGCGCCAGATGTCCCAAAACTGCGGATGCTCATGCGGATACTGTGGGTTTTCGTCGGTGACGTGGATGACCCGCGCCGCCGGAAACATCTCGCTCAACCAAGCGTGGCGCAAGGCCCCGTCAATCGGTTCACGCGCCAAACTGCACGCCAAAACCGTGAGCCGTTCGCACTGCGCCAGGGCCGTTTCGATTAACCACTGATGCCCGCGATGCGGCGGCAAGAATTTACCTAAGACTAATCCTGTCTTAAAGTTACTCATGTTCGTCGGAAAGAGAATTGTGTAATTTGGTCAGTTCGGCAAGAAATTGCCCGCGCACTTGGGCGGCGTAAGGATTTTCCCGCTCAATAGTCAGGAACAACTCCCACGAATCGCCACCGAGGTTGTTTTTAATGTCGAGCAGAGATTGGTAAGCGGCGGTCTTTTGCGCCACATCAGGGATGTCCATCCGGTTCAGCGCGCGCCCTATAAAGTGCGTCAACGCTTGCACATACGCCATCCGTTGGTCGTGCTCGTCGGGTGTCCGCAGATGGACGTTGAGCCGCAATTCGTCGCGCAAAAACGCTTCCACCTGCGCGGCCCGTGTGGTGCGCATGGGGCAGAGCGTGATGTTCAAACCCGCAATGCCGTCGCGTCCGCTTTGCGGCCCGAAAAGCGGATGCAGACCGATGATTTCCGTCGTTGCCGGCGCGTAACGCAACAATAATTCCAGGGGCCGCACCTTGACGGAAGCCACGTCAAACAGCAGCGCGTCGGGGCGCAAGTAAGCGCAACTGGCCCGCAAGACTTCCTCTAAGTATTGCGCCGGCAAGCCATAGACCACGATGGCGCGGCTCGCGGTTTCCTCCAATGTGCCGAAAGTAACACCCAACGCCGCCGCTTCCTCGCGCACGTCGCGTTGGTCGTAAACCGTCACCGCAAAGCGCGGCGTCAGATACGGCGCGATGAACCGCCCGAACGCGCCAAAGCCGATGAGTCCCAATTCTTGCTTCACGGGGCGCAATTCTACACGGCGCAAGCCATTTTCGCCACAGGTTTACACGATTGAGCTTGTTTTATTTGATTAACCTGATGCAGAAGACTGCGGCAGCAGACAGCAGAGAACTAGCCCCGGACGCAGCCGCCTGGCAGAGTCCGGGGACAGACCCGTCCAGGCGGTGAAGTCTGCTTTAGCTGACGGCATAACCCTATTTCGCCAGCTAAAGTAGGCTCGGCGCATCCGGCGCGATGTTACCCCACACTCCGCTCCGCTTCGTGCAGGGCTAGATTTATACCGTCCGTCCACGCGGACTGTGGCCTCGGTTTCCGTCTCACGGCGCGTAAGGTAAATTATTTGCCAGGTGACAAAAGCGACGCGAAAGGTGTTACAATCTGCCGCAGCTATTGAGCGAACAGACTGTTATGGCTAAAGCTACTGTCACGTCGCTGAGGATTTTCGAGGCCCTCAAAGACCCTAACGCGGCGCGGGCTGGGAGCGCGGACAGCCTTGTCCGCATGAGCGCGTGAGCGCGAAAAAGAGTGGCGCGAGAGGCTTGTTACTCTTGAAGCGGCCCGTTGCGCGAGTCGGTTACTCGCCTGGCGGCTCGTTGCGGACAAGGCTGTCCGCGCTCCCGGCGTGAGCGGCGCGTTTCTGCAAATGATATGATGGCGGTGGCCTACGAACGTGATGAGACGAATCTTTTTAATAATTTTGTGTGGCGGGTTGGCGTTGGCGTCGTCGTGCCGTTTTTTCCGGCGTGAGCGTGGGGCGTTGGCGACGGTTAGCACATTGGCGGGGCATACCGAAGCGGCGCGTTTCCGCGACCCGTTCGGCGTGGCGGTGGCGAAGGACGGCGCGATTTACGTCAGCGACGGCGACACCGGAAACATCTGGCAACTCGACGACAAAGGCGCGGGGCGCGTTGTGGCGCAAGGGCTTAACACGCCTTCGGGGTTGGCGGTGGACGGCAACGGGCAACTCGTCGTAGCCGAAACCGGCGCGCATACCATCAAACGCATCAACCCCCAAGACGGCGCGGCGACCATCATCGCGGGCCAGGAAAACCAAGCCGGTTTCGCCGACGGCGACGCCAAAACCGCGCAATTCAATGGCCCCATCGGGCTGGCCCTGGCTGCCGACGGGACTATTTACGTTGCGGACACTTACAATGACCGCATCCGCGCCATTGACCCGAACGGCAAAGTCCGCGCCATCGCCGGCGGCGACGGGCCTGGCTTTGCGGACGGCACTGCAACGACGGCGCGTTTTCATACGCCTTGCGGCTTGGCGATTCGCGCCGATGGTTCATTGCTCGTGGCTGATACGGGCAACCATCGCTTGCGTTTAGTTGCAAAAGACGGCGACACAACAACTTGGGCCGGCGCGGGCGAGGCTGATACGCAAGACGGCGCGGCGGCGGCGGCTTTATTCAATGAACCGGCGGCGTTAGTGTTGGACAAAGACGGCGCGGTTTACGTTGCCGAAGCAAACGGTTCAGCCCTGCGCGTAGTCACGACGGACGCTAACGGGCAAGCCAATGTCAAAACGCTGGCGGGGCAAAATTGGCGCGGTTTGGTTGACGGAAAGCTGAGTGAAGCGCGGCTTAGTCGTCTTTCCGGCGTGGCCTTGACGCAAAATGGGGCGTTACTTTTGGCTGACACCGGCAACCGTCTGGTGCGCGTTGTAAACACAGAAAATACCGTGATTGGCGCAACGCTTACCCGCGAACAAGCGAATGCCTTGCGTCCTCAAGCCGAAGATTTTCGCAAACTTGCGCCACCGCGTTGGCCCTACGAACCGCCCGAACGTCCGCGTGAGATTGCCGCGACCTTTGGCGAGTTGCGCGGGGAAGTGGACAAACCGGACGAAGGCGTCTGGTTTCACAACGGCTTGGACATTCCCGGCGGGGCCGGGGAGAAAGTTCACGCCGTGCGCGAGGAAAAAGTGTTGCTGCCCTTGTCGGTGCAACTGTTTGCCACTAAACGCGAATATATCCGTTTCCCGACAATGGGTTACATCCACGTCCGCATCGGGCGCGACGCCAACGACAAGCCCCTCGATGACCCGCGTTTCTTGTGGCAACTCGACGAGAAAGGAAAACCCGCCGGCGTGCGCGTGCGTCGGGGGACGCAGTTTAAGGCCGGCGACACCATCGGCACGCTCAATAATCAGTTCCACGTCCACCTCATCGCGGGGCCGACGGGCGGCGAAATGAACGCCCTCGCCGCGCTCGAATTGCCCGGCGTCAAAGACACCAAGCCGCCCTTTATCGAAGGCGTGGATTTTTACGATAAAGATTGGCAACCGCTTTCAGAAGTTCAAAGTTCAAAGTTCAAAGTTCAAAGTTCAAAGCCGGAAGGCCAGAGTGGTCTTGTTACAATCCGCAGACCGCAATCCGCAATCCGCATTGTGGTCAGGGCTTACGACCAGATGGACGGCAACGCGGCGCGGCGTCGTTTGGGCGCGTATCGTTTGGGTTATCAGATACTTAAAGCCGACGGTTCAGCAGCCGAAGGGTTTGTCGAACCGCGTCTGACGATTTCCTTTGAGACGCTGCCGGATGATGACCGCGCCGGTGTTTTGGCCTACGCGCCGGGCAGTATGTGCGGCTACACGCCGGCGACGATTCTCGGTTATGTCGTCACCAACAACGTGCGTGACCGCGAAGCCCGCGAAGATTTTTGGAATGCGGATAAATTGTCGGCGGGCGATTATCTCGTCCGTGTGTTCGCCGAAGATTTCTTTGGCAACCGCGCCACCCGCGATGTGCCTGTGCGCGTGAATTGAAGTTTCTGATACTCCAATTTCGCGTGTTCCGCAGATGATTTTTGTATAGGAGAAGCCATGATGAACGAAACCCAACACGCCGCGATTTCCCCGCAAGATGCGGCGCATTTGCCGCAACCGCCACAGTTTAAGTCGCCTGATGAGGTGCGCGCTTACCACAAACAAAGACTCGCCGCCGCCTTTCGCCTCTTTGCCAAGTTCGGTTTTGGCGAAGGCGTCGCGGGCCACATCACGGCCCGCGACCCGGAACGGCCTGATTGCTTTTGGGTTAATCCGTTTGGACTGGATTTCAGTCTGATACGCGCCTCAGACCTGATTCTGGTCAACCATGAGGGCGAGGTTGTGGAAGGAAAAGCCGCCGTCAACCGCGCCGCCTTCGCTATTCATTCGCAAGTCCACGCGGCGCGGCCCGATGTCGTGGCGGCGGCCCACGCGCATTCGCTTTACGGCAAGGCGTGGTCGTCTTTGGGGCGTCTGCTCGACCCGCTAACCCAAGACGCTTGCGCTTTTTACGAAGACCATGCGCTCTTTACGGAGTTCACCGGCGTCGTCTATGACCCCGCGGAAGGCGCGAAAATCGGCGCGGCTTTGGGCGCAAATAAAGCCATCATCTTACAAAATCACGGCTTGCTGACTGTCGGAGGCAGCGTGGACGAAGCCGCTTGGTGGTTTATCACGATGGAACGCACCTGCCAGGCGCAACTACTGGCCGAAGCCGCCGGAACACCGTGCAAAATTGCCGCAACCCACGCCCGCGTAACTCACGCGCAAGTCGGTTCCAATATTGCCGGCTGGTTTCAATTCCAACCCCTCTACGCCCGCATAGTCCATGAACAACCGGATTTGTTGACATGATACCTTTAGCTTAACCAGGCAAGGCCGCAACGCGGCAGTGGGCAGTTAAGAAGCCGCGTTGCGCTAATTCTGGCGCGAACAGCCGCCGTCGCCTCGGTCTGCGCCACTGACGAGACCTTCGCGCTTCGCCAGCAGACCGTAAGCAGTAGGAAGTAGTTACTGCCCACTGCCAACTGGCTTCGGTGCTAGGCAGGAATTTCCCGCTAGAACATATATCTGATAAGATTAGTCAAATATATGGAAAAGATTAGCACACAAGCAGAGTCGGTAAAAAAGGCCGCAACGCGGCAGCCAGCAGCCAGCAGCCGGCAGTAAAAAGCCACGCTGCGCTGACCCCGCCAGAACCGCCGCCGCCGCCGAAGTCTGCGCCAATGGCTTTCCGGCGGGGTCGCCAGTAGCAACAGCTATCTTTTTCTACTGTCTGCTGCCTACTGGCTTCATTGCCGCTATTTCAAAAAATGTCTAATGTCAAACTCAACACCATCGGATAGCATCGCGCCGCAAACCGGCGGGCGGCTGGTTTC
>JAYVJN010000176.1:0-6155 GCA_043769325.1 Acidobacteriota bacterium | reverse complement strand
CTTGTCCATTGCTATTGAACCCATCCAACGGTTGCCGGTTGCGCCAGGGTCGTAAGTCCCGTTTTGATAAATAAATGGGCGTTTGGATGTATCCGGATCTGATGGACTGTTCAAAGGGTTACGAATCTCATACCAACGAAGGGTCGCGCCACGCGCACCCACGCCGTCCGGATCTACCGATTGCGTCACCATCAAGCTATCTACGCCATTACGGTTGCGATAAGCCAGGCGGTACATTAAACGGTCTGCCAGAGTGTCGAGCAAATTAGTTGTTCCGGGTTGGGCAACGCAAGCACCGCTAGCGCCATTACAAGCCCGTGTGGTAGTGCCCAAAGCCAAGTTGACGAAAGAGGTTGAAGCTCCTCCATAACCGTCTGTAATCGTCACTGTGCCCGCCGTGAAATTCGGTTTAAGACGCATCATTCGGAGTGCCGGCGCAGTTGACTGCCGCATAAAGAGACCGCCGCGCGTGGTATCCGTCGGCAAAACTGTTCCGTCTAAGTCGGCGGGCAAAAAGGCCGCGCCACCGGCAAAGTTACTAGATGTGGCGCAGAGCGTCGTTGCCGTAGCATCTCCCGCCAGCATTTTCGTGCGGTCGGAAGCGCATAACGCGACAATCTGCGATGTCGGCGAGTTGAAGATATTATAAGAGGTATAATAGGCGTCGTTCCAAATACCGAGTTTGCCGTAGTCGTTGAAGCCAACGGTGCCAAAGTCAGCGGTATAGCGATGATAAGTACCCGTCGGGTCGTTGGTCGTCGAGATGGCAATACATTGAAGCCAAGGAGCGACAGTTTGGCTGGTAAAAGCAAACTGGCTCAATATCCAACGGTCTGCCAGACGGTCATATTGCAGAATCGGGTCGCCGCGATTGGTCGTAGCGCAGACATTGCCCAAACCCGTGAAGAGCGTGCTTCCATTGACCGGGCCTAATAATACCGCGCCACTTTTGTTGAATACGGCGTATTGCGAGTTGACCCAGGCGACAATGTGGTTCGGGCCGACGGCCATCGTCGTATCGGGAGGCGCGCCGGTCAGCGAGAAACCCGCCAGACCAGTGCCGGGGCCTTCAAAACTTGTTCCGGCAACTGCCATTAAGGGCGATGTCACGGCTGTCTGAATCGGCGCGTCGGGAACATTCCCGCTTTTCGCTTTTGGCTCAGGCTCTTCGTAAAGTTCCTCCAGCTTATCCTCTTGCACCATTCCGTTCTCTTTGCTCACCGGAGGAAGGTTGCGTTTGGCCAGGTTGGAGAGAGAGTCCGAGATACCCAGGTATTCCATCGGCAACTTGACGGTTTTCGCCGCGCCGCCATCATTCGGATCAGCTTTCCGGGGTTTATTTTGTTTCACATCCTTTGCGCTAACCTCCTGTTTTGTGTCACGGGTGCTTTTGACCAGCCCACGCTTTTTCTTAGCAGAAACACTTTTCTTTGTTTTAGTAGTGGTATCTTTCCGTCCTGCACTTTCGGCAAATACCGTGCTGCCAATAAAACCCATAGCTACTATGAGAGCTACGAATTTACTTAAAGCGAGGGAAACCCGCGTCATATTTTGTGTTCTGGTCATAATTACTCTCCGTGAACAATTCTGCTTTACAAAGATGTGGTCAGGTGCTACCTAAAAAACGGTAGACTCTTTTTAAGCTCTCTGTTTCATTTCTAATTCTCCTCAACTACCATGCCCGTCAAGCCTAAGCTAAATAATGTAAAAAAGGTTAGGCACACACGAAAAATTCAGTTAGTTGCGACAAAATTGCCGGAATGCTTTGTGGGAATTCACAGCAATTGTCTTGCATGACAAGGGCAGAACTTTGCTAGTTTATACCGTTTTCGATTTTAGACCAACAAAAAATGACGGATTTAATCGGTTTTTTTGCGTTTCACTAGGAAAATCGTTGTTTTTCATCGCGCGCGCGCAAATACCCGCCGCAACCGGCAAATAAAAAGCAGCGCGCTTGTAAGAGCTACGCTGCTTTTTGTTGAACTATGCAGGTAGTAAATAGTTTCTGGTTCAAGGTTCAAACTCATGTTACGCAGTTGTGCGCCAACGGCGCAACCAGAAGGTAGCCAGAGGCCAGCCGCCAGGCGCAGCCTCTGGAACCGTTATGAGAGGTGTCCGCGTCCTGAAGGGACGCCAGATTCTGCCGCCCCGCTGGGGCTAAAACCTAGGGGGGCCGTATTCCAAAGGCGGCGCGCTTCGTTGCACTATGCGCTGGCCTCTGGCTACCTTCTTTGGGCCGCGCTGCGGCTAAGAATGCGGTTACTGCGTAACATCAGTTCAAAGTTAAACGCCACGCTGTAATAACTTTGAGAGTTCAATAAACCGGCTTACTTTTGCTCATCTGCATATACTGCCGCCACGCGGATTTATTCCAGACTGGTGAAGTCCAAGCCCGTCATTTCCGTCCCGACGAAGATGAGGCGCGGGTTGAAACGGTAACGACGATGGCGCACTTCAATTATGTAGTTTTGCCCCGCCTCCACTTCTGCAAAGCGGTATTCGCCAAACCTATCCGTGTAAGTCTTTTGCGGCGTGCCTTGCGGGTCGGTAATAACCACCAGGGCTTTCTGCACGGGCCGCCCGTCCAACAGCCGCACGCGCCCGCTGACCGCGACGCTGGCCCCGGTGGGCGCGAGTTGCCCGCCCAAAGTCCAGGGCGAGAAGCTACTGATGTTCGTTGCCAATAATGTATTAGCCGCCGTGTTGACCGTGCCGCCCATATTTTGATAACGACATTGAAACAGCGTAATTGTGCAAAAGAATTAGCCACAGAGTTCACCGAGAACACAGAGAGTAACTGATTGCGCTTTTGTTCTCTCTCGGTGAACTCTGTGTCCTCTGTGGCAAAGTTCTGTTCCGGCCAGGTACTGTTTGTTAATGTCGTTATCAAATTCCGCAAATTACCCGTTAAGCCGGTGAGCAAAAGTATTCCGGCGGTTAGAGTTACGCCTTGGGGCGTGATGGGCGGCATAAAGCTCACGCTTAAAAGCGTAACTCTAACTTTATCTGACATAATTAAGCGGCGCGAGTTTGACCTCGCGCCGCTTTGGTTTAGGGGCTGTTTGTCCAAACCTGCTTACGGGCAAGTCGGGCAACCGGAGACGGTGGCGGTGAAGTTGAGCGTGTCAATCCGCCAGGCCGGATTAGCGACGGCAACGGACGAATCCCAACCGGCGCGCCAACGGAAGATAACCGTCTGGCCGCTAAGGGCCGCCGGCAAGTTAAGCGTCACGGTGGAATAAGCCGTAATCGTGCTGGCCCAACCGTTCTGCCCGCCCAGAGGATTGCTGAACCCGCTGTTAATCGCGCCGGTGTAGCCGCCGGTGGAGAAAGTGCCGCCGACAGCCGCGCTGGTCACATTGTTGTAAGTCGCGCCGCCGTTGGTGCTGATTTCCAGAATCGCGCCGTCGTAACGCTGCGTGGTTGAACCCTCGAAAGCGTAACGGTGGCGGAAAGTCAACTGCGAGGCGGTAGCCCCCGCGGGAATCGTGAACGAAGGCGACATCAGGCTATTGGTCGCAACTGAGGCCACGCCGTTGCTAAAGGCGTTGTTAGCCGCCGTGTCGGGAATGCTCGTGCCGGTGGCGAAGAAGGCCGGCGGAGTTGTGCCGGTGCGGGCCGTCGTCCAACCGGCGGGCAACGCCGGCGCAACCACGCCGTCGAAGTTTTGCGTGTTGATGGTCACGGTGCTGCTGCCCGCGCCGCCGCCGCCAAGCGTGTAAGTAAACGGCACAGTCGCGCTGTAAACGCCGTCGGTGACGCTCAAAGTCGCGGTTAAAGCACCGCCGCATGAGCCGTTAGCTTTGAAGGTAAAGGGCTGGGTAGCAGTCCCGCCGCCAGCCGCTAAGACGCCGTAATTTTGCGGCGCGCTGGGCAGCGTTACGCCGCCAGTGGCTTGCAAAGTGGCGGTTAGCGCGCCTGTCGCGGCTGAACCGTTGTTGATGAGAGCGAAATTGACCGTCACGGTTTCGTTGGGGTCAATCGCCGCCGTCGCGGGCGTGCCGCAACTGCCCGCCGTAATGGTCGAACCATTGCCAACCACATTGGGCGAACCGGCAGCGCACGAATCAGTTATCCTGGCGGTGTAAATCTCCTCGCGGGCGTTGCTGCGACGGTCTGTCCACGAAGGGAACAAGACGCCCGCGTTGCCCGAAAGAGCGTTGTAATCGCCGTATTGATTGCCGCTATTGGCCCCGGCGATGGTTTCGTCCGTTTGCGCCGTCGTCACCTTTTGCGCCGCCGACCAGGTTAAGCCGTCGTCGCACGAAGATTGATACCAGACATCGGTTTTCTTGCGCGTCGTGTCGGCTACGGTGTCGTAATACATGACCGCGATTTGGCCTGTGGTTTCGTCAACCGCCAGCCATTGGTTGTATTGGTCGTTCAAACCGGCCTGGTTGTTGATTTTGACAGGGGCCGACCAGGTTGTGCCGCCATTCGTTGAACGGGAAAACCAGATGCGCGTTTTGCAAGCGGAAGCGGCGTTTGAACCAGGTTCGTTGGCGGCAGAAGTGCAACCGGCAACACCGGACAGGTCGCTCCAGGCCACATAGACATTGTTTTTCGAGACTGTTTTGTACGCGCCGCCAGAGACGTAAATCAAAATGCGACGAGTGTTGAATGACGGAACGCCGATGTCAAAACTGTCAAAGGTAGTTGCCATAGTCGTTGGCGCGTTGTAAGTGCTGCCGCCGTTGGTGGATTTAACTACGAGCAACTTGCGGCTGCCGGTATCGGGCCAAAAGCCGAACACTTCGCCCGCGCTGTTGGTTTTCACGTCGGAACCAATGCCGGTGCCAGTAGTCTCCGCGCCGCTGACCTGCACGGGCGCAGACCAGGTGCCGCCCGCGCCCGCCGTGCGGCGGCTCATAAAGGCCGGCGCGCCGTTGTGCCAAATGGCGTATTGCTGGTTGGCAAAGGGCGAAGTCGTGGTGTGGTCAACCCAGACCATCTGCTTGTCCACATTGGTTTGCGCGCCCGACGGCGTGGCGTCCAAAGTCCAGGTCGCGCCATTGTCGGTTGAAAAATAGTTACGCAGCTTTAAGGTGCTGCCTTGGATGCCGAGCGTCGAAGACCAGGCGCGGCCATCCGAAGTCCAATCAACGGTGGGGTCGGAATGGCTGGCGTCGGGCGAAGTTAGAGGCAGTTCGGCCTGGCTCCAGGTCGCGCCGCCGTCAATCGAACGATAGACGCCTTGCCGCCCGGAACCGCCGATGTTGTTCGAGGCCGAGAGAATCTTGTTGCCGTCGAAATAATTGATACGCACATCGGATTCGCTGCGCGGCACGGTCTGCAAACCGGAGACGCGGACATTCGTGCCAATTGCGGCATTAACGCCAGGCTCAACGCCGGTATCTGTCGTATCAGAACCGGCGACACCGGCTTGCAGGTCTTGGTGCGTCATCATCCATTCCAAGACCTCTTTGGCAACCAAAGGATAACCGCCCGTCGGGTCTTCCACCGAGTATTTCACTTCGGGATGGCCTTTGCGCCACCAGACGCGCAACCAGGGCGGCAACCCGCGTTTGTCGCTCTGCTCGTCAGTGCGCAGCATGGTAAATTCCTGGTTGTCGCGGATGAGTTTTTCCAAAGCCGTGCCGGGTTGCACTTTGAGGCCGTAATAATCTCGTTCAAGTTGTTGCGCCAAACTCGGCCAGGCAACTATTTTGCCGTCGTTAGCGGGCGGGGTTTTGCCACCCTTGCCTTGCGCCGAAGCTCGCCACAAAAACCAGCCTGACGCAACGAAAGCAATCATTGCCAGTAACATAAAGGGACGCAGCCAACCACGCATCGCGCCGCGCGCCATAAAGTGTCTCTCCATTTTTTCTCCTGTAAGTTGTTTGTCAAATTAGTTGTTACAATTGCCACGCACGCCCCCGCCCCCGGAAAACTATTCATAATAGTAGTTGTCGGGCTAAGTATAGAGCGTGCAGCAGCCTAGAAGTATCTTTGCGGTTTGCGCGGCAGCCACATTAACAGCAATAGTAGCGGGGCCTCTGGGAGAAATATGGTCTCAAGCGTTAATCCAACGTCGGGGCCAAGCTGATTTGGAAGTAGCCGCAAAAGTTACAGGGTTACATTAACCGATTGTGTCGCTAACTGCAAAGCGTGAGGCGCATTTCCTTGCGCAATGCTTACACTGCTACCGGCGCGGC
>JAYVJN010000175.1:0-11540 GCA_043769325.1 Acidobacteriota bacterium | reverse complement strand
AACTTTCCCCTCGTTGTTATTGCTGATTTTGACGGTGGTTTCGTGGTATTTCAGACCGGCTGATAGAAAAATTTTAACCAACTGATTATGAATATTGAATTAAATCCGCAAGTAGATAAATACCTTTTAGACGGCTGTATGCGTTGCAAATTTGGTGGAACGCCGCAATGCAAAGTCAACCATTGGCGAGAAGAATTAGAACAACTTCGACAAGTCGTTTTAGAAACAGGTTTGAAAGAAGAAATAAAATGGGGCGTTCCCGTCTATACGCACAAGGGCAAAAACGTCTTAACCGTAGCTGCATTAAAGAATTACGCTTCAATTGGTTTTTTCAAAGGAGTGCTTTTGACCGATAGCCATAAAATCCTCTCACAACAAGGCAATTTACAATCAGACAGGTTGGTGAAATTCACTAACACAACTGAAATCCACAAATTAGAAGACATATTGAAGTCTTATATTGTCGAAGCCGTTGCCATTGAAGAAAGCGGGAAGCAGGTCGAGTTCAAGAAAAACCCCGAACCGATACCTGACGAATTGTTACAAATCTTTGAAAAAGAGCCGGAATTTAGAAGAGCTTTTTACGCCTTGACAGCGGGACGACAAAGGGGCTACATCATTCATTTTTCACAACCCAAACAATCACAGACAAGATTGGTAAGAATCGAAAAATACAAACAACAGATTTTTAACGGTGTAGGACTGCACGACAAATATAATTGCACATGAACCGTCCGTGACATCGGAAAAAGCAAACGAATTCGTGGCAACAGGAAGCGAGACTTATCACGGAATGTTGCCCGAAGGCGTGAAAGAGCATCATTGAAAATTGGGAGATTCAATGACAAAGGCAGAAACACGACCGTGAAAAAGCGTGTAAGAACAATTCGAGTCTCTTTTAATGTCTCTTCTTGACGATAATAAGCAGGTAAGAGAAAGTATTGCGGCGGTTAGAGTTACGCCTTGAGGCGTGTCTGGCAGCCTAAAACTCACGCCTCCAGGCGTAACTCTAACCTTTTATTATCCGGTATAACTTTTCCTCACCTGCTTACTTTTAGCCGTCTGCGCCTTTGTGAGAGCCGAGAAGTGTTCTTAGTACGGCCTGCTTGTTACTTGCTATATGCTGTCGCGCGTACCGGGGACATAGAGAAAGCCTTATACTTACGGCAGCGGAACGTGCCTTTTGCAGCGCTGGCTCACGTCTTTGGGCGCGACCCGATGTACTATTACCGAGCCTGGGTCAGTTGGGGCCGCAACTCCTTGGTGGGAACGACGGTGAAAGACCCCACGCACCTGCCCGAGCATCTGGTGGCAGATGAGAAGCACACTTGGCGGTTGGGTGAGAAGCACTATCTGGCGACAACGGTGGGCGGCGGTATCTTGGGTGCGGCAAAGGCCGCCACGCGGCAGCCGGCAGCCGGCAGTAAGAAGCCGCGTTGCGCTAACACCGCCAGTACCGCCGCCGCCATCGCGGTCTCTACCAATGATTTACCGGCTTGCGTCGCCAGCAGGCAGCAGGCAATAGTTACTGCTGGCTGCCGGCTGCCGGCTGGCTTCTGCGCCGCCGCGTGTTAAGGTTAAGTGTATGACTGAGTCGGCACAGCATTAACAAATCGCCAAACTACTTGAAGGAGTTGAATAATGTACGAAGCAATAGCCCGAAATTACCTGACGGATGCGTTGAAATGTTTCCGCGATTACAAGAAGTTGGCGGATAAGGCGATGGCGCAGGTGTCGGATGAGGAGTTTTTCCGCGCTTTGGACGATGAAGCCAACAGCATTGCGGTTATCTCCAAGCATCTGGCGGGGAATATGCGTTCGCGTTGGACGGATTTTCTGACGACGGACGGCGAAAAGCCCGACCGCCACCGCGACACGGAGTTTGTCATCACGCCCGAAACCACCCGCGCCGCCATGCTTGAGGCTTGGGAACGCGGCTGGCAATGCGTTTTTGCCGCCATCAAACCGTTGCAGCCAGAGGATTTAGCCCGCACCATCACCATACGCGGACAGGCGCACACCGTTGTCGAAGCCATCAACCGGCAGTTGGCACATTACGCTTCGCACGTCGGGCAAATCATCTTGTTAGCGAAACACTGGCGCGGCGCAGAGTGGCAAACCCTGAGCGTGCCGCGCAACCGTTCGACGGAATTTAACCAATACCTGGGCGAGAAACTGGCGGCGGGCGAAAATCCGGGCCGCCACGAAGCGGTGCTAAATTTTGCCGAAAGTGATATAAAGTAAGGCCAGGAAAGCCGTTATGATGAATTGTCCCGTTTGCAAAACGTCGCCTTTAGCCACCACTATTCTGGAACCCGGACTTGTCGCCAATTTCTGCGAAAACTGCGGCGGACATTGGGTAAGTAACTCGCAGTATTGGGCCTGGCGCAACCAGCAGAGCGAACATCCGCCCGAAGTGCCCGCCGCCGGCCCCGCCATTAACAGCGCGACGATGGAAGCGGCGCGGTTGTGTCCGCAGTGCCGGCGTATCCTGATAAAATACCGCGTGGGCCGCAACGTGCCGTTTACGTTGGATAATTGCGGTGAATGCGGCGGCGTCTGGCTGGACAAGGACGAGTGGGCCACGCTCAAAACGCGCAACCTGCACGACGATCTGCACGCCATTTTCACCGAGCAATGGCAAACCGAAGCCCGCCGCGAAGAATCACGCCAACACCTGTCCGCCATGTACGAACGGCGTTTCGGGGCCGAAGGCTACACCGAACTCCAACGCATCCGCGCCTGGATTGACCAAAACCCGCACAAACAAGAAATTCTGGCCTACCTCAACGACTCTAATCCGCTTGAGTTATAAAGTTTAGACAAAAAAATTATGCGGAAGCCCGCACGAAGTAAGGGCGTGGTGGTGGGCCGGACAGACGCCCTTGACTAAGTGCGGGCTTCCGCATTGTGCCGCAAAACTTTTGCTCACCTGCTTATTGACTACTAGCTTACAGCGTCTGAAACAAAATCCCGCACGTCGGAGAACGGCGTTTCCGCGTTGGTGAAATCGGGGCGGTAATAATGGGCCGCGCCGTCATACTCTTGCATCCAGCCTTCTTCGAGTCCCAATTCTTCGAGAGCTTCAATGGCGCGCCACCATTCGCGTTCGGTGATACGGCGCGAAAGCAGTGTGTAGCGCGGATTTGTGGCGGCCTGATGCGTCGGGTAATACTGCGCCATCAATGAGATAGCCGCGCGCGGGCTGAGTGTGTCACGAATCCAGCGCAACGATTCGCGCACGTCCGCGAGGTCGTTGGGCAAGACCAATAAGCGAATGACCAGGCCACGTTGGAGCAAACCGTTGGCGTCGTAAACCAATTCGTCGCCGGTTTGCCGGTGCATTTCCTTGAGGGCGGCGCGGGAAACGTCAGCGTAACCGCGCACTTTTGAGTAAGTGAAACCCGCTTCGTTTTCGGCGTATTTCAAATCAGGCAAATAGACGCTGACGATGCCTTCCAATAGTTTCAGGACGGCGACGGAATCGTAAGCGTTGGTGTTGTAAACAATTGGTAGCTTTAACCCTTGCTGCGCCGCGAGGAGAATTCCACGCGCCATTTGCGGGGCGAAATGGGTAGGCGAAACGAAGTTGATGTTGTGGCAACCACGCGCTTGCAGTTCAAGCATCATTTCCGCCAGGCGTTGGTGTGAGATTTCATTGCGGCGTTGCTCTTTGTGGGTTTGTGAAATTTGGTAGTTTTGGCAATAGACGCAGCGCAAATTGCAGTTGCCAAAGAAGATATTGCCCGCGCCGCGCGTACCGGCGAGGGCCGGCTCTTCGCCGAAATGCGCGGTGTAAGACGAAACTATTGGCAGACGGCCCGAATAACAGGCGGCAATGTCGTCTTGCAGACGGTTGTTGCCGCAATCTTTGGGACAGACCGTACAGCTTTCCAGCAAAGCCTCCAACGCCGCGACGCGCTGCGCTAATTCGCCGTTTGCCAAGAGTTTAAGGTATGGCGGTTCAGTCATATTTGCGCCGCAGGTAGGCTGGTTTATAGGTTTCCTGTAATTCAGGCGGAACGTGCATTTGGCTCAGTTTCCAAGTGAAATCCATTTCGATGCGCGTGCCGCGTGAAGCCAGACGAGCCTCACGAATCAGCATCAGGCTAGTATAAAGCAGCAGAAAAGCTCCGACCACGCCGGCGGCCACCGGCAGCCAAAAATACTGAAACCGCACCGACGCAGACACGACGGCAATCAACACGCTGGTCATCACAAACGCGCATAACGCCAGATACAACACGGAAAGACAGCGTTGTAAAATACGGGCGCGGGTGGTGGCAACGTCCAATTGACGGAACAGATTGGCGCGGCGTTCCTCGAAAAGTTCGACTTCCGGCGAACTTTTGGCGAAGTCTTCTAGTTTTTCTGACAAATCGCGCACACGAGTGACCGCACGCCCCAACCTGTCCGAAGTGGAAAGCAGCAAGGAACCGCACGCCGAAATCAGCACGGCGGGCGTAATCATCGCGGTCAGCACGGACAAAGCCGAAGAAAGCTCGTTCATACGCGGTCAATTATAGTGGCGAAAAGCGTCTGCGCAAAATGAAGCGGCCACAAAGAATTTTGGCATAATTAGGCCAAGCCACCAACGGTGAACTGTGAACACCGAACTCCGAACGATTTTAATAGTTCACTGTTCTTCGTTCAGTGTTCACAGTTGTTTGCGTGGTTACTCTCTAAAAGTAGTGGTCGCGTAACGCGCCGTCATAGCGGCCCGCGCGAAGGCAACAGTTTTTGAAACCGGCGCGGCGAACCGCACGGGCACAAATCATTCCGGCCCAGTTTTTCGTGTAACTCTTTGTCTTCGTGAATCACGCGCAAGCCGCGCTTGACGTGAGTTTCGGAAGGGAAACCGCGCCGCCGTTTACTGCTGCGCGTGAAAGGAGTTGAGGTTTTCGTCCCGGTCAATTTTCTGTGGCATGGTTTTGCTCTCCTTAAAATAAAACTGCCGCCAGCATAACTTGGATTGCATGAATCTGTCACGCCTTTTCCGCGCGTAAACTGATGTGTTATGGCAAACAACGATTATCATTTTCTGCATCGCTGGCACCTTCCGCAAGCGACGGTTGAGGAAGTTTACGCGATTATCTCCGACGCGACAGCCTTGCCGCGTTGGTGGCCGGCGACTTATCTGGACGTGCAAAAGCTGGAAGCGGGCGCGTCAAACGGCGTGGGCAGTCTTTACGAAGTCTATACTAAAGGCTGGTTACCCTACACTTTACGCTGGCAATTATTGACTGCCGCCGTGAATCGTCCGCACGGTTTGACAATAAAAGCCGTCGGCGGGGATTTCGACGGCGTGGGCGTGTGGACGATTGAGCAAAACGGCGCGGATGTCGCAGTCTCGTTTGATTGGACGGTCACGGCGCACAAGCCTTTGTTGCGAACCTTATCGTTTTTGTTCAAACCGCTCTTTAGTTTCAACCACAATTGGTGCATGAAACAGGGCGAAACCAGCCTCAACCTAGAACTCGCCCGCCGCCGCAACCCTGCTGCGCTCATTCCACCGCCGCCCGGCCCGACATTCGCCTGGGCCATCAAGCGCGAATCATCCCGCGTGCCGGTGGGATAAACTCACGGCTTCTCTCCAAATTTTCCGCCATTTGACGCCGTACTATCGCGCCGCCGCTTTTTTTGTTACCATTTCGCCTTTTGGGGAGAGACGCAATGATTGAACAAACATTTCCTTATCGCAAAATAGTGGTGACAGGTGGCGCGGGGTTTTTGGGCCGCCATGTTGTAGCGCGGCTGCGGCGTGACGCGCCGGAGGCTGAAATTTTCATACCGCGCCAGGCAGACTATGATTTGGTGCAGATGACGGATGTAAAGCGTTTACTGGAAACAACGCAGCCCGATTTGGTCATCCATTTGGCGGCTGAAGTGGGCGGGATTGGGTATAATCAGGCGCAACCAGGCCGTTTGTTTTACGATAACCTGATGATGGGCGCGCAATTAATCGAACAAGCGCGGCTCACGGGCGTGAAAAAATTCTTGGCGACAGGCACGGTTTGCGCCTACCCGAAATTTACGCCCGTGCCGTTCAAGGAAGACGACATCTGGGACGGCTACCCCGAAGAAACCAACGCGCCTTACGGTTTGGCGAAGAAAATGATGCTTGTGCAGGCGCAAACCTACCGCCAACAGTACGGGCTTAACGCGATTTTCGTCATTCCCGTTAATTTATACGGCCCGCACGATAATTTTACTTGGGAAAAATCGCACGTCATTCCGGCCTTGATTCGCAAATGCGTTGAGGCAAAGCGAAACGGGGCGGCCAGCATCGAAGTTTGGGGGACGGGGACGGCCTCGCGCGAGTTTTTGTACGTTGATGATTGCGCCGCCGGCATAGTGCTGGCAGCGCGTGATTATGACAACCCCGAACCAGTTAACTTGGGCAACGGGCGCGAGGTCACTATCAAAGCGTTGGTGGAGCTAATTGCGGAGCTTTCCGGCTTTTCCGGCGAAATTATTTGGCAAGCAAGCAAACCAGACGGCCAGCCACGTCGTCAATTAGATGTAACGCGGGCAGCGGAACGGCTCGGCTTCCACGCAATGACAACTTTAGAGGACGGTTTGCGCCACACAATTGAATGGTACGAACAGCAGTATTAAATGGGTAACTCACGAACAAGCAAGGGTTTAGCAAGCAGGGCATTTTTGCTCTGGGCTTTTTTATTGGCACTTGGCGGCAGCGTTTGGGCGCAGATGGCACGGCCTGGTTTGGCGCAGCCTTTGGTCGTGCGCTGGCGTTATGCTTCTGACCAGACCATCAATCTGACGCCGGCGGTGGAAGGCGAGCGCGTCTATTTGCCTTTGGCCGGCGGCGAATTGCTGGCTTTACGGGCGGCAGACGGCAGCCTTTTGTGGAAAAGCGACAACGGCGGCGAAATTTCTTGCACGCCCGTTGCCGACGCCAAAGCGGTCTATGTCGCTTCCACCGCAGGGGCGGCCCTGCAAATGGCGCACGCGCAGTCTGCGAAAGCCTACGTCCGCGCTGTCAACCGCGAGACCGGCATCACGCTTTGGGCGCGTCAATTACCGACGCCGCTCTATGGCTTATTGGTCGCCAACGAAGCCGCTATTTTTGGTATTTCCGCTGATGGAACGATTTACGCGCTTGCCAAAACGACGGGCGAAACGCTTTGGACGGTGAAACATACGCCCACTTTGTCATCCGAGATAACGCTGGCGGGCAATCGCCTCTATGTTGGCAGCAAGGAAGGCGTCTTGTTGGCTTTGGATGCCGCGACGGGCCATCTTGTCTGGCGTTTTCCGGCAACGGGCGGGATTCGCGGGCGCATTTTGCCGGAGAAAGGCGCGATATTTTTTAGCACGTCCGATGGTGGCGTCTATGCGTTAGACGAAAGCGATGGAGTGTTACGCTGGCAAACCCACGCCGGCGCAAATGTGCAGGCGTTGGCCCTTGCGCCCGCCGGTTTGTTTGCCGCCTCGTTTGATAATTCGCTCTACGGGTTGAATTTGCTGAACGGAAAACGCATCTGGCGGCGACAATTGGGCAGCCGCGTGGCCGGCGAATTACTCGCCACGCCCGACGGCGTGCTGCTCACATCCATCTCCGGCAATCTCGCCACCGTGCTTGACCCGCGCAATGGCAACGCCCTCAACACGCTCTCGCTGGGCGAAGATAGCTGCGCCGGGGCCGCGCCCGTTTTCGCCCAAGACGTGATTCTGCTTACCGGACGCAAAGGGCTGATGGCCTTCGCCAACCCGAACATTAAACAGGGGCAGTAATAAGCAGGTAAGGAAAAGTTAGAGTTACGCTTTTAAGCGTGAGTTTTACTCCATCAAACACGACTCAAGGCGTAACTCTAAACGCCGGAATACTTTCTCTGACCTGCTTATTACTGCGTCAACTGAATTGCTCGGTTTCCGTCCAGTCTTCAAAAATCATGCCGCGCCGGTCTTTTTTGGCTTTCGTCGCGGCGGCGTAACCGCCTTCTTCGTTGCGCGAGATTTTGTTCTGAGCATACAGCCCTTCCAATACAAATTCGCACGCGGAAACGAGTTGCGCTTTGTCCCAAGCGGGAAACGCAAAAGGAACAGCGGCATTTTCCAGCACGCCAGGCACTTCGTCTAATAACAACAGACACTCCGCAACCGAAGCATTATCAGCCAGACGCAAGGCGTTGCCGGAATCGAACCAATGGATGGCTGGAGCAAAATCAAAGCCAACAAAATAACCTTCAAAAACCTCGCCGGCGGCGCGTTTGATTAACTCTCGCGCCAGCCGCGCCGCGCCTAATTGCTCGCCTTCATATTCCAGCTCCATCTTGCCGGTCATGGCGGGCAACGCGGCGTAAAGGTCGGAGATGCGCGGCACCACATCGCTTTCGCCGGTCAATAAAACGCGCCTTTCGGCGTTGGAGACGGCAGTTTCCAGCGCGGTCAGTGAAAAGCGTTGTGAGACGCCCGAACGCTTATCCACGCGCTGGTCGTCGCGCGCCTCGAAAGCGACTTGCTCCACCAAATCGCGGATAAAATCGGGAACCTGATAGCGTAAATCTGCGCCCTCCGAAATTTCCCCCGCTCTCCCGCTCTCCCGCTCTCCCACTCGTTCCGTCCACGCCTCCTGTTTGGTGATTGCCACGCTCAAATCCAGCGTTGCGGGGTAATGCGTGGAGATTTCCGCGCCGATGCGGTCTTTCAAAGGGGTGATGATTTTGCCGCGCGCGGTGTAATCTTCGGGGTTGGCGGAAAAGACAAGCAGCACGTCCAAAGGCAAACGCACGGGGTAGCCTTTGAGTTGCACGTCGCCCTCTTGCATGACGTTGAAAAGGCCCACTTGGATTTTACCCGCCAAATCGGGTAGTTCGTTGATGGCGAAGATGCCGCGATTGGCGCGGGGCAGCAAACCGTAGTGCATGGTGAGTTCGTCGCTCAGAAGATGCCCGCCCTTCGCGGCTTTGATGGGGTCAACGTCGCCGATAATGTCGGCGATGGTCACGTCCGGCGTGGCGAGTTTTTCCACGAAGCGCGAGTCGCGTTGAACCCAGGCGAGTTTAGTTTCGTCACCGTGCAGTTCAAGCTGTTGCCGCCCGAACGCGCTGATGGGCGCGAAAGGGTTATCGTTTACTTCGGAACCGGCGATGATGGGGATGGCCTCATCGAGCAGGTTCGTCAATTGCCGGATAATGCGGCTCTTGGCCTGTCCACGCAGGCCCAGCAGAATGAAATTATGTTTGGCTAAAAGGGCGTTGACGAGTTGCGGGATGACCGTCTCATCGTAGCCGAGAATGCCGGGGAAAAGCCGTTCGCCAGCGCGTAATTTGCGGATTAGGTTGGCGCGTAGTTCGTCTTTGACCGAACGGGTTTGGTAGCCGCTGGCTTTCAATTCGCCCAATGTTTTTGCTTGCATGAATTCACGTTCCCGAAAGATAAAAATGCAAGCGGAAATGTACAGCGATTGCCGCGCTTTCACAAATTGACTTGGGCGGGTTTTCGTTGTTAAGCCGGTGAACAGAAGTTTCCAGGTTTATGGGAAAGTCGAAGCTGTGGCGAAACAAGCATTTAACTTTGAACTTTGAACCTGAAACTTTGAACCGCCAGCTTAAAAGCCGGTAGCAAAAAGTCCGAGCGCGGCTTTTTGGCTGATGCGTTGATATTTGGCGTAAGCAGCAGCGGCGCGTTGGCGCACTTGCGGGCCGCTTTCGTGGTTTATCCAACCGTCAAGCGCAGCTTTGAGAGTATAGGCTTCGGGGGCCATGAATTGCGTCGTCCAGAGCAGCGGTTGCGCGCCGGTTTTGCGCAGCGGCGCGGCGAAGTAGCTTTTACTGATACAGGCCAGCATGATGGCGTCGCGCGGTTCGCCGTCAGCTATTTCCGGCACATCTACGCTAAACTCCATCAGACCGTCGTGGCCGGTATATGCGATGAGGTTAGCCGCGCCGCCGATGTGTAGTTTTTGGCCTTTTATTTCAATGGTTTCGCTCTGGCGTCCGGCGTTGAAGGCAAAGAAATCGTTGAGGGCGCGTTTGATTTCACGGCCCTGGTAGGCGTCTGCGACGAGATAGACATTCTCCGTGCGATGTTTGAAAACAACGCGCTCCAAGACTGGCGCGGCGGGTTGCGCGACGGTTAAGGGCAGCCAATCGGCCTGTTTGCGGAAATAGGATTTCACGCCAAAAGCCGCGCCCCAATATAAGTTACGCGCCGGATCGTCACCGTTGCCGATAGCCGCCGGAACCGGCACGATGCCCTGCGAAGCGTTATCGCATAAGGCTACGACGACGTGCGCCACCCGGCCCGGATTTTCGCCGCGCAACTCTTTCGCGCTTTTGCCAGTTATTGACGCCGGCGGCGCGACGGGTTGGCGCATTGTTTCCTGGCGCGACGCTTGGAGCGCGCGACAGGAAGGAATTATCCAGAGAAACAGAACCAGGAAAAACCAAATTTTGACGTACTTCAACATAAAACATTAGATGCCAAAAGCGGACAAAAGTTCCCGCGCTTTCAGAAGCTGTTTGGAAACTTTGATAACGACATTAAAAAGCAGTCCAGGTTTATTGATTAAGCTGTCAGCCAGAAAAATAACCACCCTCCCTGGTTAAGAGGCGGTCTCTGACCGCCGGTGCGTGTGGCTACGGCGGTCAGAGACCGCCTCTTAACAGGTTCACTGCTTAGTAGTAACTCAGAAATGGCCGCAACGCGGCAGTGGGCAGTTAAGAGGCCGCGTTGCGCTAATTCTGGCGCGAACCGCCACCGCCGTCGCGGTCTGCGCCACTGACGCGACCGGCGCGCTTCGCCAGCAGACCGTAAGCCGTAGGCAGTAGTTACTGCCCACTGCCCACTGCCTACTGGCTTCTTAGCGTTCACTTGAACCGCTTTCTTAACTCAACGCGGGCAAGTCTGTGAAAAAATTTACACTTTCTGTGTTTTATACATGAAATGATGTTGCATTTCATCGTTTCATAGATTAAACTGTGTTTCGCGTAATCAAAGGCCCTTTGCGGCCTCCAAAAAATGGACAAAGAGAAAAGAGAGGAAAGAATTATGAACCCGTTGACGAGAAAACCGAAAGTGAACCCATTGAGCCGTCGTCCGCGCCAGCAGCGTCTGGTGATGGCCGTGCGCGGGGCCGCCGGTAGCGGCAAGTCCCATTTTGCCCGTTCTTTAGCCGATGCCGGTTTGGGCCGCATCGCCATTTTCGACACCGAGCGCAAGGCGCGTCTGTTGGCCGGCGTCAACACGCAATTCGACGCCTTCGAGATTTATGAACCCGACGAACTGACCGATTTTATCGAGTGGGCTTTGACCTCGGACGAAGCCAAAGAGTTTAACTACGGCGGATTTGTGCTGGATTCGTGGGCCGCTTATTTCAGCGCGAAACACAGCGAACTGCTCTCGGCGGTGCGTGAGCGCACGGGCGACACCTTGGCGCAACCAACGGCAGAAGAACTCGCCGCCGACCAGATGATTTTTCAGGGCGTGTTACGCAAACTCTGCACATCGGGGCAATCGGTGGTCATCGTTGACCAAATCGCGGCCAAAGGCAAAGAAGAGCGCGAGGCCAACGA
>JAYVJN010000174.1:0-5037 GCA_043769325.1 Acidobacteriota bacterium | reverse complement strand
TTTCAGAAATTCTTTGTCAAGAATGCGCGGGCTATCACTCGCATCCGCAAAAGATTTGCCAATCGTAAGCGGTTTGGGCGGCGTCTTACAAGCCGTCTGTAAAAATAGTAACGCCAAAACAAGCGCGTTAAATCGCACGGCATTACGTCCAAGTGTAGTTACATTAAACATTTATGCTTATCCGGCAAACGAAAATACAGTTCCCGGCCCTTTCGCGTCGGGGCCGAAAAACAATAACAGGGCGATATTCGGGGAAGGCAAAACTCAAAGCCGCATATGGCTATAAAGAAAGATGCGCCTATAACTCAGGGTAGTTGGACGCCGACAAATAAATTTACAATGCTCTGGGCCATTAAAATATGGCGTATTTGAGTTAAGATTGCAAGACACGCGGCGCGCGCGCTATGATTTGGGTTTTCTCTTTTTTCCTCTTTTTGCTATTTGCGCAAACGCTGCTTTCGTTGCGTGGCGGGCGCGATTATCTGGCTTATTTTCGCTGCGAACTGGATAAACCACTCTGCGATTTCGCGCCTTTTGTCACGATTTTTGCGCCGTGTCGTGGGCTTGACCAGGGTTTGCGGGAAAACTTATCCGCTTTGTTTAGTTTGGCTTATCCGGCTTATGAAATCATTTTTGTCACGGATAGCGCGGACGATGATTGCGTGGCGGTGATTGCAGCGGCACGGCGCGAGTTTCCGTTAGTAAAATCGCAATTGGTCATCGCGGGCGCGGCGACGGATTGCGGGCAAAAAGTACACAACCTCCGCGCTGCTGTGCTGTTTGCCGACAAAAGAAGCGAGATTTTTGCCTTTGTAGATTCAGACGCACGGCCCCACGCGGGCTGGCTGCGCGCGTTGGTTGCGCCTTTGTCGGACGAAAATATTGGCGCGGCGAGTGGTTATCGTTGGTTTGTGCCGGTGCGCGGCGGTTTGGCGTCACAGTTGCGGGCTGTCTGGAATGCGTCGGTGGCGTCGGCTTTGGGGGCAAACGGGCGGCGCAACTTCTGTTGGGGCGGCGCGACGGCGATTAGGCGCGAGACGTTTGACCGTCTTGATATGCGGGAAAGGTGGCGCGGCACGCTTTCGGACGATTTTGCGCTCACGCGCGCGCTGCACAAGGCAGACCTGTTGATTCATTTCGTGCCAAACTGTCTGACCGCCTCGCACGAAGATTGCGACTGGCGCGAATTGTTTGAGTTCACCACGCGGCAAATCAAAATCACGCGGGTTTACGCGCCCAATTTATGGCTCATTGTGCTAATTAGCAACTTGCTTTTTACCCTCATTTTCTTTGGCGGCTGGCTGCTGGCAACCAGGCGGCTTTGGCTGGTCGCGCCGTTGCTCATCCTGTATGCCTTGGGCAGTTTGAAAGCCTTCTGGCGTTGGCAAGCGGTAAAGCTGGCTGTGGGCGAACGCAGCGGGCGCGGTCTGTGGGCGCACTTGCTGTTATGGCCTTTCACCTCCGCGATTTACGCCTATAATGCGCTTGCTGCGGCATTTTCGCGGCGCATCGTCTGGCGTGGCATCGAATACGAACTCAAATCGCCGCTGGAAACCGTCGTCAAACGTCTGCCGTAAAACAACTAACGAACCTCCGGCGCGGCGCGTTCGTAAAACTGCTTGAAGAAAACTTCGCAGAGGTTCATAATCACGCCATGAACCAAGACACGACAAAAGAACTTCCAACCTCTTTTGAGGAACAAGTGTTGGCAGGTTTAGCCGAAATCAAAACCGGCTTGCGCGACCTTGATGAGCGCGTGGAAAGACTCGAAGCAAAGGCTTACGACACTAAGCCGATGTGGAAAAACGCGCTGAAAGAGATTGCCGAAACCCGCGTCGAGATGCGTGAAGGTTTTGCCACAGTCAACCAAGAGTTTGATAAAATTCGCGCCGAAATGCGCGAAGGATTTACCGCAGTTCGCGCCGAAATGCACGGAGAGTTTGATAAAGTTCGCGCCGAAATGCGTGAAGGCTTTGCCAATTCTCATTCCGAGTTGCGGCGGTTGGAGCGCAAGTTTATGGTGTTCCACGACAGTTTGCTCGACATTCGCACCGACCTGCGCGAGTTTGACGAACGGCTGCAAAAAGTCGAACCGGAGATGGTACTTTAACGTCACCAATGCCCAACAAAATCGCCCAATTCGTCCAACTGCTGCGTTCGACCAAGCGCGAACGCAAACTTGACACCGTGATTTTGTTCGTCACGTCGCGCTGTAACTCTTTCTGCCAGACCTGTTTTTACCACGAAGAACTAAACCAGCCAGGCGATTTGACGTTTGAGCAAATAGAGAAAATCTCGCGCACGATGCCGCTGCTCACTGACCTTTGGCTGTCCGGCGGCGAACCCACGTTGCGGCGCGACTTAACTGAGATTATTGATCTTTTCGTTACCCGCAACGGCGTCGAACGGCTCATCATTCCAACCAACGGACTCATCAAACAGCGCGTTTACGACATCGTTGACCACGCCCTCGGCACGCATCCCGCTTTAAGCGAACTCTATCTCAACATTGCGCTTGACGGTTACGGCGAGACGCACGACCGCGTGCGCGGCGTGCCGAAGCATTGGGACAAAACGCTGGCTTGCATCGAACACCTCTACCCGCTCAAGAAAAAATACGGCAGCCGTTTCCGGCTTAACGTCAACACTGTCATCTGTGCCAGTAACTATCTGGAAATCGAACAGTTGGCAGAATTTATGTGGGCCAACTACCGGCTCGACGGGCAATACTTCAACATCGTGCGCGGCGAAACCCTGGTGGGCGAGAGTATCAAACAGATTCCGCATGAAGCCCTGCCCGCGTTGTACAAAACTATCGCCACGCTGACCGTGCGCTACGGCGAAAGGATGTTTGCGGATGATGACAGGGCGAAAAGGTTCATCAAAAACGTGGCCTACGTCGGCACTATCAACACGCATTACCGCGCGCAACGCGACAATTTCATCGCGCCCACCGCCTGGCCTTTCCCCTGCACGGCGGGCGATACGGTTGCCGTCATTGACTATAACGGCGATGTCCGCGCCTGTGAGTTGCGCGAAAAGTTTGCCACCCTGAGCGACTACGATTTCGATTTCGGCGCGTTGTGGAACGAACAAGCGCGGCAAACGGAACTTGCCGCCATTGACGAGGGCCGCGCCTGTTGGTGTACTCACGTCTGCTTTATCCACAGTTCGCTGCGCCATTCACAAAAAGCGTTGCTCTACGAAACGCCCAAGAATTACCTGCGCCGCGCGAGTTGGTAAGGAGTCAAAAAATGCTTGATTTAGAAATTGAAGAACCTGCCGCAGAACAAGAGGAAGAAAATATGCCGTCCTTCAACCACAGCTATCTGTGTGGCGAGATTTTGCTTGACCTGGCGCAAAACCCCACTCTCAAAGCCTTGCCGGAATTGACTTTGGATATTGACAAAGGGCTGACGCCGGACATCAGCGTCTATCCGAAAGAGAAAATCCGGCCTAACTTTTGGCAGGATTTCATCAAATACCCGGAGATGCCGATTGTTGCCATTGAAATCGTTTCGCCAACGCAAAGCATCCAGAGTTTGTTGGACAAAGCGGCGATACTCGTGTCGCACGGCGTCACGGCGGTGTGGACGGTTGAACCCTTTGGACGTTCCGTCTTCGTGGTGACGGCGCAGGGCAAGGAAGTCTTACACAATCAAGAGGTAGAAACCGCCGGCGTCAAGGTAGATTTCAAACGCATCTTTGCCGAGGGCTAAAACAAATGGCTGACGACCAGGAAGAAATACGCCAAACCAGCCGCGCATATGCCGCCGGCGTTTCGTTGTTTGCCACCGTCGCGGTCTGCCTCTTTTTGGGCTGGGCCTTAGACCGCTGGATGGGCACTTCGCCCTGGCTGCTGGTGACAGGCATTGTGTTGGGTTCGGGGTTGGGCTTGTGGGAGTTTATCCGGCTCTCAACACCGAAAGATGACGAAAAGAAATAACTACTCAAACGGACGCTAAATCCCGAAACTTTTATGAAATGCAAACGGCTGCTAATTCTGTTTCTGGCGACCTTATGCGCCTCAGCTATGGCCCTGCGCGTTCAGGGCCAGGCAAACTCAAATAGCAAATCATTTAATCCGTCAACTTACCTGTGGTACACGGCTCCCGCCGCGAAATGGGATGAGGCTTTGCCGGTGGGCAACGGGCGGCTGGGAGCCATGGTTTTTGGCACTGTTGCAGAGGAGCGTCTGCAACTCAATGAGGAGACTTATTGGTCGGGCGGGCCTTATTCAACGGTGGTCAAGGGCGGTTACAAGGCGCTGCCGGAAATCCAGCGACTGGTCTTTGCCGAGAAATACCTGGACGCCCACAATTTATTTGGGCGAAACCTGATGGGCTATCCGGTGGAGCAACAAAAATTTCAGAGTTTGGCTAATCTCCACCTGTTTTTCAAGCATAGCCCGGATGTCACCGATTACAACCGCGCGCTTAATCTGGAAAATGGCCTCACCACCGTCGCCTATACCGCGAATGGCGTGCGCTACCAACGCGAGGTTTTTTCCTCTGCGCCCGACCAGGTGATAGTAGTCCGTTTGACAGCCAGCCAACCCAATAGCATTACCTTCACGGCCAACCTCAGAGGCGTGAGAAATCAGGCCCACTCGAATTACGGGACGGATTATTTCCGCATGGACGCCGCCGGCCCGGATGGTCTGGCCGTGACCGGAAAGTCGGCTGATTATCTGGGCGTGGCCGGAAAGATAAAGTATGAAGGCAGATTGCAAGCTATAACCGAAGGCGGCTCTGTCAAGACGAACGGCGTTGATTTGATAGTAGAAAAGGCCGACGCCGTGACGCTCTATTTCGTGGCTGCCACTAACTTTGTTAATTACCGCGACGTAACCGCAGACCAACACCAACGAGCGGAAAACTATCTGCGCAACCTCCAGGGTAAGTCATACCAAAAGCTGAGAGATGCGGCAGTTACGGATTACCGGAAACTATTCAACCGCGCTTCGTTAAACCTGCCAACCAGCGAAAATTCGTACCTGCCGACCAACCAACGCAAGGAGAAAAACCAGACCGCGCC
>JAYVJN010000173.1:0-3685 GCA_043769325.1 Acidobacteriota bacterium | reverse complement strand
GGCGGTGCGGCGTTTGCGGGCCGCCGGCGCGATTATTTTGGGCAAAACCAACACGGCGGAAATGGCGGTTTCTTACGACGCCGACAATCCCGTCTTTGGACGCACCAACAACCCGCACGATTTGCTGCGTTCACCCGGCGGTTCGAGTGGCGGCGAAGCGGCGGCGATTGCGGCCTGTCTGTCACCGGGCGGTTTGGGTAGCGACTTGGCCGGTTCGGTGCGTATTCCGGCGCATTTTTGCGGCATCGTCGGCCTGAAACCAACCAACGACACAGTGCCGAATACGGGACAATGGCCGCGCGCGGTCGGGCCTTTGGGTTTGGGCGCGACATTGGGGCCTTTGGCGCGGCGCGTAGCCGACGTGCAACTTTTATTTGAGGTGCTGCATTGGCGGCGGCGTTCGGGCAGCCGCAACTTTGTCGAACCCGCAACATTTCTCGCCTCTTACGCGCAGCGTTTACGCGGGCAGCAATTTTTTTGGTACACGGACGACAGCGTTACACCCGTCTCAGCAGATACGCAAGCCGCCGTTGCCGCCGTTGTCAAAGTCTTGGAGGCCAACGGGATGCGCGGACAACAAGCCCGTCCGCCAGGCGTCGAACACGGCCCGCGCTTGTGGCATGAACTATTTTCCTACGCCGCCGGACAGCAAATCAGCGAACTCTATGCGGGCCGCGAAACGGAAGCCGGCCCCGCCCTGCAAGCCTTTTTCCGCGCCCACACACAACGGCAAAAGCCCAATCTGGAAGACTATCTGAAATCCTGGGCCGAGCGCGACGAATGGCGCGGAGCCTTGCTGCAAGCTTTGGAAGTGACGCCGCTCATCGTCGCGCCCGTCGGTTCGTGCGCCGCGCCCGCCCATGACAAGCGCAAAGTCGCCGTCAACGGGCAGGAAATCGGTCTTTTCCAGTCATTCGGATATGCGCGAACTTTTAACGTCTTCGGCTTGCCTGCTGTCTCTGTGCCGGCGCACCACACGGCAGAAGGTTTGCCCATCGGCGTACAAATCGCGGGCCGGCCCTGCGCCGAACACGAAATACTCGCGGCGGCGGCGTTGGTCGAAACCGCGCTCGGCGGTTGGCGTAAACCGAGAAGCTTTCCCTGACACTCAGTTATCCGTCGAAGCCAGTAGGCAGTAGGCAGTAGGCAGTAGAAAAAGACAGATGTTGCTACTGGCGACCCCGCCGCCACCATCGCCATCCTGTCTGCGCATAAGACTTACCGGCGCGCTTCGCCAGCAGACCGTCAGCCGTAGGAAGTAGTTACTGCCTACGGCCTACTGCCACTGCTTACTGCCTACTGGCTTCGGGGTGAGTTTTGTTTTAGTGGAAAACGATGCCGGCGCTAAACCGCACGGCGTTGATAATTCCGCCGGTGTTGAAGATAGGAGCATAATCTACTTGCGCGACGCGCACCGAGATACGGTCAGTGGCTTTGATGTCCAAACCGCCGCCGACAGCCAGAGCAAAGTTTGTCCTGGTGCTACTGACATTGTTACCACCGAAGCGGCTGGAAAAGCGCAGTGAACCGCCGCCAACCAAAGCGTGGGCGAACGGTTTGACCTTTGTATCTTTTTTATTGTCTTTGATTTGCACGCCGCCCATGTAACGATAAACGTCGGAGCGGGAACTAAATGTTGTGCCGAGAAAAGAAGTAGAATCGCTCTGGAAATGCCCTGAGAAATCCGCCTTAGCACCGACGTAGCGGTTGATATTATAGACATATGCGGCATTAAAGCCATTGGCGTTCCCGCTCGCGCTGCCGTTTTCAACGAAGCGGTTTAAGGAATAACCCGCGAAAAACTCGTTTTTGTGGTAGTCGTCGGACTGCGCGGCGACCAAAGAAAAGCTGGCGAGAGTGAACATTGCAAGAAACAGTAATTTTTTCATAACTAAGCCTCCGAAGAAAATTTCGTGCGTCACGATGGACGCAAAACCATTGACAGACGCCACGATATAATCAATTGAACACTCGTGGCAGAGTATTTATGACACTTTTGCAAGCGTCCTAGCGCGTCTGCGCCAAGAAACTTAGGGCAAGCTTCGTGCCGTGCGCTAAGTTGTTGCAAACAGGCTTTGTTAGTTATGTTTGGAGATGGTAGTTAGAAGAATAACAGCACAAGTGAAAGAAAAATACGGCGGGGGCCTACTCGCGTTTATGCGACGAATTTCTTGAAGCCGCGTAATCGCTTTTGACAAATATACGCCAAGCCAGCATGACATCTATGTTTAACTAAGTATGTCAGCACCAACTGTGTAAGCTATGAGTGACACCGCCGCAACACAACAATTAACTCTCATCACCCATGCCCTCTTGGTCGGTCTGACGCCGCTGATACCGTTGCCGTTAGCGGATGACATGGCGAAACAGTTTCTTCAGCAACGAATGGTGCGCTCGCTGGCGCGGACGCATGGCGTGACGATTGAGGAAAAAGATTTGCCTGGAATGCTTTCCGTGCTGCCGGCGAAAAAGGGCTGTTTGTCGGGCTGTTTATTGTCGGCGATAGCTTATCCGCTCAAGAAACTGGCGCGGAAAATCTTTTTCTTTCTGGAAATCAAGCGGGCGGTTGACTTAACCAGTTACACATATCACTACGGTTACTTGCTGGATTACGCCATGCGCGAAGGTTGGTTTGCCAAGCGCGGCTTGAAGGAAATTGACGCCGCGCTCGACGACATCTGCCGCGCCGCGCCTATCAAACCCGTCGAAGCCGCCATCCGCGCCACGTTTCAACAGTCAAAACGCTTGCTGCTCTTGCCCGTCAGTCTGGTCGAAGCGCAACTCACGCGCATCGGCGGCGCACCCACGCCGGAACAAGTGGCCGAAGGTTTACGCGCCGCTAAATCCGACGAAAACCAACAGGCTCTCAACAGTTTAGCCGCGCGTCTGCAAAACGCTCTGGCCGCCGTGCCGGATGAACATTTCACCAAATTGCGGGAAACTTTCGTCGCCCGCCTCAATGCCTAAAGCCGCGAACTGAAACAAACAACAGGAATACATAACTATACACTTCAAGAAAAAGAACTAGCCACAAATTTCACAGATTCCACAGATAAAACCAATCATCTGTGGAATTTGTGTAATCTGTGGCGAAAATTCTTTTTCTTGAAAGATATATCCCTTGTCCACTAATTTTTGAAAATAGTGGACAAGGGATAGTGGACAGGGGAAAGTCAGACGCTCCGCGTTGCCGGCGCAGCTATTTTTTTGCCTACCGTTTGCGGCTGCCAACTGCCGGCTCTTTATCGGGCAGCAAATCGCCGGAAAAGATTTCGACCACTCCTTTGACGGTGCCGAGAATGGGCGTGGCGTTAAGAGCGACATTGATGGCGCCTTTCACTAAGCCTTTGCGTTTGATGTCGTAACCGGCCAGGCCAACGGTCAGGGCCGTGCCGACCACGGGCGTGCTTTTCAAGAGGCGTTTTGCCACGCTCCACGCTACGGCTTCGCCGGCGCGCCGTTTCCGGCTCTGGTTTTTCATTGTTCACGCCTCCTTGAGTTTCAAGTAGTAATGGAATTTGCGCCCGTCGTTTCGTGCCAGCAGCGGCGACACCAACGGTGCGCGGCCTGTCGTTGCGCCAATTCATAATCGGCGGAGGCCGGCAAGCGCAGCACCAATTCCTGTTCTTCCGCCTTCAATTCGTGCCACGCCCGCAAACGCCCCGTGTGGCAACGCGGACAAAGT
>JAYVJN010000172.1:0-6233 GCA_043769325.1 Acidobacteriota bacterium | reverse complement strand
GGCGCGGAGTGCTTTATTGACGGGCTGTATCTCGTGGGCGGCCAACAGCATACGGACACGCATTCGCTCATCAGCCATCGCGTGCCGCATTGCGCCTCGCACCAGACCTACAAGGGCATCCTCGACGGTTCGGCGCGCGCGGTCTTTAACGGCAAAGTCTATGTCCACGAACACGCCAACGGCACCGACGCGCAGCAATCCAACAAAAATATGCTCTTGTCCAACACGGCTCGCGTGGACACCAAACCGCAACTGGAAATCTACAACGACGACGTGAAATGCGCGCACGGCGCAACCGTCGGGCAGATGGAAGAGGAAGAGTTGTTTTACCTGCTCAGTCGCGGCCTCCACCCGGACCTGGCCCGCAATCTTTTGACCTACGGTTTCGCCGAAGAAATCATCAACAAAATCGGCATCCCGTCCATCAAAACCCAACTCGATGAAGCCGTGCTAAACCGTCTGCAAGCCAAGTTAGAGGTGTAAACTTATGTCGTATTCAAGATTTACGCTAGAGAAAATAAATGCCGCTTTCGGGGTAGAACTCAAACAAGGGTACAACTTATTTGAGGCTGTGCCGGAAGTGCAAGTACGCCCGGTGATAGCCGAACTTCTCCGGGACAACTACCCGCTGGCTCAAGCGATTGCGACGGAAAAGATAAAATCTGAATTATTGGTCGCGCCCATGTTGGTTGAAATGAAGCGTTTGGCGCAAGGCAATGTCAGTTTCTTTTCTGGCGTGGACTTCAATGTCGCGCCGAAACAAGGTCTGAGCGGTTTTTGTGACTTCCTTATTTCCAAGTCGCCGCAACAATTCACGATAGAGGCCCCGGTGGTGGCTTTGGTTGAAGCCAAAAAAGGCGAATTAAAGCTCGGTCTGCCGCAGTGTGTGGCGGAAATGATTGCCGCCCGCATCTTTAACGAGCGTAAGGGCCATGCGGCGGAACATATTTATGGCTGCGTCACATCCGGCAACCAATGGGGCTTTCTCAAACTCGTTGGTAACGTCGCGCTGGTTGACTCGAAGGAATACTCTATCGAAAACCCGCATAAAATCATGGGCATTCTGTTAAGCATGGTCGGCGGCGTGTAAAACCCAACCCGACGAAGCCGCGCTGAACCGTCTGCAAGCGAAGTTGGAGGTATGATATGGCTGATTGGATAAAATGGTGTAACGAAAATCAAGGCTATGTAACGGCGTTGCTTACGCTTGTTCTGGCGTTGCTTACGCTAATTTATGTGGTGACAACGATTGTAATAGCATCACTTAGCAGGAAAAGTCTAAAGCTGTTGGTAGATTCAGAAATTCGCCGTACTCGCCCTCAAGTAATCTTTAATGTGTTTACAGAAAATAGAATCGCCTTTGCATCAATTAAGAATTATGGGCTTACTCCGGCCACTGACATTAGCGTTGCAATAAAGCCGAATTTAAGTCGTGCCTTTGATGAAGATGATGATGAGAGTGCCCTAACTTCTCAAACTATTTCTTTTCTCCCACCAAATTTTGAAGTCAAAGATTCGCTTGGCGGGAGCATTGCGTTTTACCAAAAATATCAAAACCCCGTGTTCAGTGGCGAAGTTGGTTACAAAGATACAGAAGGTAATTCATACAAAGAGCAGTTTCACATAGACTTGAACCCGCTAAGGAAAAGGCTTTACACAAGTGAGACTCCTGTTTCAAAGTCATTGGAGAAGATTAGCGGGGATGTAACTGAGTTGAAGGAAGTATTTCAGAAGTGGATTGAAAGCAGCAATGAAAGCTGAAGAAACATTGGAAAACATGAGTAATTGGAACCTAAATCGAATTCGCGCCGATTTCCCTGTGTTAGCGCAAACGGTGAACGCTCATCCACTGATTTATCTGGGCAATGCAGCTTCGGCGACAACTTCGCAAATGAGGTAGAAAGATGACGCAAATAATGACGATGAAAGAGATTGAGCAGCAGTTTGATTCCGAGTGGGTGTTGATAGATAAGCCGGAATCAAACGAGGTGCAAGAGGTGTTGCGTGGTGAAGTGGTCTTTCATAGCAAAGACCGGAAGGCCATTCACGAAAGGGTTATGCAGATGCCCATACCGCGTCGTATTGCTGTGCTTTACATTGGTGAGCCGCCGGCGGGAACGAATTTTTTGTTATGAAACTCCTATTCAATCCTCGCACCAGCCGCATTGTTGTCCGAGCGGATGTAGTAGGGCGCACACAAGTTTCCACCGTCAATTTGCTGCTTGACACAGGCGCGTCAACCTCAGTTTTGAGTGAGACAATTTTGGCTGAACTTGGCTACGACCCGCAAGGCGAAGGCGAACCAACATCTATGACGACGGGCAGCGGCACAGAACCTGCGCTACGAATCGTTATTGAGGGCCTGGCAGCAATGGGCCGGTTTCGCTCTGACTTTCCGGTAGTTTGTTACGACCTGCCGCCGGAGGCCGGTGTGGATGGCGCGTTGGGCCTTGACTTCTTTCGCGGGCACGTTTTGACGCTGGATTTTGTGAACGGAATTTTAACCTTTGAGTAATTATTATGGCAGCAACAGAGCAAGCAATCATGGCGGAACAAACAAATTTTGAGGTAGCGCGGGTGCGGGAGGATTTCCCCGTTCTGGCGCAGCAAGTAAACGGCAAACCGTTGGTTTACCTGGACAACGCGGCTTCGGCGCAGGTTCCACAGGCAGTAATTGACCGCACCTCCAAGTATCTGGCAGAGGAGCATTCCAACATCCATCGCGGCGTGCATTATCTCTCGCAGCGGGCGACGACGGCCTACGAAGCCGCCCGCGAGAAGGTGAAACGCTTCATCAACGCCAAGCACAGCAAAGAGTGTATCTTCGTGCGCGGCTGCACCGAGGGCGTCAACCTGGTCATGCACGGCTACGGGCGCAAGTTCGTCCGAGAGGGCGACGAAATCATCGTTTCGGCGATGGAGCATCACTCCAATCTGGTGCCCTGGCAGATGTTGTGTGAGGAAAAAGGCGCGACATTGCGCGTGATTCCCATGAACGAGGCGGGCGAACTGCTTCTCGACGAATACGACGCGCTGCTGAACGAACGGACAAAATTAGTCGCCGTCGGTCACGTCTCCAACGCGCTCGGCACGATCAATCCGCTCAAGGAAATCATCGCCCGCGCCCACGCGCAAGGCGTCCCCGTGTGTGTAGATGGCGCACAGGCCGTGCCGCATTTGGCGGTTGACGTGCAAGACCTCGACGCCGATTTCTACTGCTTTTCGGGCCACAAGATGTTTGCGCCCACCGGCAGCGGAATTGTTTACGGCAAGCTGGAATGGCTGGAAAAGATGCAGCCGTTTCAGGGCGGCGGTTCGATGATTAAGGTTGTCACCTTCGAGAAAACGACCTACGCCGGACTGCCCGAAAAATTTGAGGCCGGCACGCCCGCCATCGCCGCCGGCATAGGGCTGGGCGCGGCGATTGATTACCTCAACGCCATCGGCATGGACAAAATCGCGGCCTACGAACACGAGTTGCTCGTCTATGCCACCGAGCGTTTGTCATCAATTCCCGGCGTCCGCATCATCGGCACGGCGCGCGAGAAAGCGTCGGTTATCTCGTTCACCATCGGCGACATACACCCGCACGACATCGGGACCATTTTAGACCAGGAAGGCATCGCCGTGCGCGCCGGCCACCATTGCGCCCAACCCGTCATGCAGTTTTACAAAGTCCCCGCGACGGCCCGCGCCTCGTTCGCTTTTTACAACACAAAAGACGAAATTGACGCGCTGGCGGCTGCTATCGAAAACGTGATTGAGATTTTTGGCTAATACGAATCGGAATGAAATACCGAGTGGCACTCTTTTTACTTTGCCTCGCACTTGGATTTGGCGGGTTAGTATTGTCATTCATTCGCACGTCAGGGGTATCGGAAGAAGCCAAAATTCGTGAAGTCTTTCAAAAGGAATATCCCGACCTGGCCATTGACCATGTAAGCGTGGACGGTAATATGACTTGGGGGCTTTATTACAATGTCTGGTACAAAAAGCCAGGCGACAATGAAGCCCGCTTGGGAATCTGCACAACACATCCTGAAACAAAAGACTGGGGATGCAAAGCCCCTCTTTTTGAAAGTAGCAAGTAGATTATGCTCACACTAAATTTTGCTGGACGGCACTTTTGCGCCTTTGTGCTGCTGTTTTTGGCGAGTAGTACAATGGCTCAAACCCATTCGCCCAAAACTGAAATTGAAAGCATCATCCGCGCCTCAAAAGGCACGGTGGGCGTGGCGATGATGGAGTTGGGCGGCGGGAAAGCGTTTGTCGTCAACGGCAACGTCAGGTTTCCGATGCAGAGCGTTTTTAAGTTTCCGCTGGCGATGGCGGTGCTGGCTGAGGTTGACAAAGGCAAATTTGCGCTCAACCAAAAGTTTCTGATTACCAAAAAGGATTTGTCGCCGGATACCTGGAGCCCGATACGCGACAAATACCCGGAGGGGAACGTCGAACTCACGCTGGCCGAGATTTTGGCCTACACGGTTTCGCAGAGCGACAATAGTGGCTGCGATTTTCTGTTCCGGCTCTTAGGCGGCCCGGCCAAGGTGCATAAATACATTCGCAGCCTGGGCGTGAAAGAGATAGCAATTGCCACCAATGAGGCAGAGATGCAAGCGGCTTGGGATGTGCAGTTTATCAATTGGTGCAAGCCACAGGCGATGTTGCGTCTGCTGGAAATTCTTTATCAAGGTCGCAAACTCTCGCCGGCGAGCAATGCTTTCTTGTTGCAAGTAATGACCGAAACCACCACCGGCCCCAATCGCATCAAGGGCTTGTTGCCGGCGGAAACCAGTGTGGCGCACAAGACGGGGACATCAGGCACGAACGATAAAGGCGTCACCGCTGCCGTCAACGATGTTGGCATTATTACCCTGCCCAACGGCAAGAAGTTTGCGCTGGTCGTTTTTGTCTCGAATTCTACTGACGACTCTAAAACTTCGGAAAACATCATCGCCCGCATTGCCCAGGCAGCGCGGGATTATTACGCGAAATAGTGTGAATATTATGCTTATTGAAACCCTGATTTTGCTCTACAAAAGAGACCTGGAGAGCCTCAAAAAAGAAATCGGCGCTTACTGCAATGAGGCGGCCCTTTGGCGAGTTGACCGCGACATCGCCAACTCTGCCGGAAACCTGTGTCTGCACCTTATCGGCAATCTCAAACACTTTATCGGCGCGCAATTCGGGCAGACCGGCTATGTCCGGCAGCGCGACCTTGAGTTTTCGACTAAAGATGTCCCGCGTGGCGAGTTGGCGAAAATGATTGAGGAAACCATTGTCGCGGTAGAAAAAGGGCTGCGGGCTGTTTCAGATGAACAGTTGCGGGCCGAGTATCCGTTGTTGGTTTTCGCGGAAAAGACCTCGACGGAGTATATGCTGGTTCATCTGGCGACGCATCTGTCTTACCATCTCGGACAAATCAACTATCATCGCCGGCTGCTTGATAATTGAACGGCCCGCGCTATATTAGCCACGCAGAACACGCTGGCCCCGGTAATGGAAAATGTGATTGAGATTTTGGGTTAAACCTATGCCTGCCAAAGACATTTATCATGATACGGTGAGGCGCGCGCTCATCAAAGACGGGTGGGCAATTACACACGACCCTTTGCGGCTGCAAGTGGGGCTGCGGAGAATGTTTGTTGATTTGGGAGCGGAGAAACTGTTGGCTGCAGAGAAGGGCGAACAGAAAATCGCCGTCGAAATCAAGAGCTTCGTCAGTAAGTCAGAGATGGCTGACTTGGAAGACGCGCTCGGGCAATACGTTTTATACAAGAAAGTATTGGCAAAAAAAGAGCCTGAGCGAAAGGTATTTCTGGCGATTAGAAAAAGCGTTTATGTATCGGTTTTTGAAGATGAACTTGGTAAACTTGTGCTGGAAGGCGGTGACATTTGCCTGATAGTTTTTGATGAAGTGACTGAGGAGATTGTGCAATGGATAAACTAGAAAGCTACCGGAACTTACTTGAAGAAATTTTAACCAAGCACGCTGCCGAACCTTACTCATATGGCAACATTGAGACCAAAACTGTGTTTGACCGCGCACATGACCGCTACTTGTTGCTTGATGTCGGCTGGAACGAAAAGCGATTGCGCGTGCATGGCGCGTTAGTCAGCATTGAGATTATCAACGGCAAGTTTTGGATACAATACGACGGCATCGAAGGCGGCATCGCCGACGACTTGGAACGCGCCGGCGTCCCCAAATCCGACATCGTACTGGCCTGGCA
>JAYVJN010000171.1:0-2961 GCA_043769325.1 Acidobacteriota bacterium | reverse complement strand
ACCAACGGCGACAAGACGCGCGCCGCCAGAACTTTAGGCATCGGACGCAAAACGCTCTACCGCAAATTAGAACAATACGAACAGGAAAAAGGGTAATGGGGGCGGGAAGTGTTTGAACTCTTGAGATGACGTGGGGCGAAACCGCCGCCACACAAGTTTATATGAAGCCTACATGATTTGGCTAAACACAAAAGGGGATGAAAATTTGGTGCAACGCCGAGAGTTGTATTAAAAAAGAAGAATAAGGTCGTTTTTTACTGGCGGGTTTGAATACACCCCGATTATGAAACTGACTTCCAACTGCTAAGAACAAAAGGATGTTGCCACGAGCATGCAGATGAAATTTTTCCAACCTTAGCAGTTATTTTATCTTCTGTTTAATTCTCCAAGCGATTGCGAAAGTTATTCGCTCACATCTAATTGTGTCTTTCTGACAGGTTTAACGACCTAATACCAGTGGGCAGTAGGCAGTTGTGCACACTGCTGTAAACTCATGATTTTATGGCAGATAACCCATTTCAGCAAGACCGCTAATGCGTACCATTTAATGTAAACTGGTATGAGTAGTTACCAAATAATCCTTTCTTTGTAAGTTGCCAAAGATTCAACAAAACGGTCTCGGCCTGGTCGTCCAAAGTGTGCGCGGTCAAGAGATAATCCGCGTTGACGCTTTCTGCCGCGCCCTGCAAAAATTCGTAACGCGCCCGCCGCGCCGCCTGTTCCAGATTGCCGCCGCGTGAGCGCACTTCGCCCGCGCCCGTCACGCACGCATAACTCAAACGCGCCGCCATCGCCTCTACCCACAGCGCATCATCCGCGCTTTCCGCGCGCAAACAGTGATTGAAATGCGCCACTGTCAACGCACAATCCAACCGCCCCGCCCCGCGCAGTTCATCCAACACCAACCACAAAGCCAACGAGTCGGCCCCACCCGAAACCGCAATCACCACGCGCCCGCTCGTCTCCGGCAACGCCAACCGCCGCCACTCATCACGCACACCAATGGCAAATTTACTTAATCGCACCTTACTAAACTATCGCAAAACTCTTCTATCGGTACGCCACAAACAACCTGAGACCAGCGTTACAAGTGCCGAAAATAGCTAAGACCACGCAAGATTGGCGCGGTCTTAGCTATTTTGAGTCGGTTATGGACATTAAGCCTTAGCGCGAAGGTTCGCAATAGTTTTGCGGATGGTTTCTTCATCAGGCGCATTTGGAGTCAATTTAAGATATGTCTCCAATTCATCTGCGGCGTGCTTGAATTCGTTTTTGCCCCAATAAATGCCGCCTAAGTAGTAATGGGCGATGCCTGCTTCTCTTGGGTTGAGAGTGATAGCCTTCTGCAACTCTTTCTCAGCTTCGTCCAATTTTTTCTGGCGCATGACGGCGATGCCGAGATAAAGATGTGCCGGTGCGGAAGTATCATTTGCTTTGAGAGCCTGGCGCAATTCTTTTTCGGCTTCAGGGAATTTCTTTTGGTTGACTAACGCAATGCCATAATTCAAGCGCGGAGTAAAGGCATTCGGTGTTAGTTTGACTGCCATTTGTAAGGCTTCAGCGGCTTTATCCGGCTGGCCTGACTTCAAATACTGCAAGCCTAATTCATTGAAAGCTAAAGAAAACTGCGGGTAAGCGACGATGGCAGCGTTGAGATATTCAATAGCTTTCGCGGTGTCATTTTCGCGTATTGCTGTCAATGCTTGCTTATACTGTTCTTGCGCGAGAGATGGAACATTGGCGGCTTTTGCCTTCAGGTAAATTGGTACGACGTAAACCGGCGAAGGGGCCTCACGGTCAATGGAAACGGTTTCCCGCGCTGTTTCAAATTCACCATTACCTTCAATCGTAACAGTATAAGGGCTTGCGGCCAGGCCGTTGAAAAAGAAATCTCCGTCAGCATTAGTCGTGGTTGTCCGCGTGCCGGAATTGGTGCTTTCCAGCGTGACTTTGAACCGTGTATTCGGGTTAAGTCCTCCAGGCACATAAATATGACCGCGAATAGTCCTCCCACCGCCTGTACCAGCCGTTTCGCCGCGATTACTGCCAAACCCGCCTCCAACTTGGGCTTGAACAGAGAACGAAAAAGCTAGTGCCAAGAACGCGAACAAGAGTCGGCGAATCACATAGCCATAAACAGAAACATCAGGTAACAAAGTGTTTAGCATTTGATTTCTCCCTATTTTGTTAATTATTTTTGCAGCGCAACTCTTTAATAGTTTCGCGGATTTTGTTTGCGTCAGGTGTTTTGGGTGACATTTTCAGGTAAGTCTCAAAACTCACTTCGGCACTACTAAGTTCAAGTGAGCGCAGCATTTCCTGTTCGGTTTCGTCAACCTTGTCTCTTTTTTCCAGCAGCGCAATGTTGTAATTAAGGCGTGGAGTGAAGTCTTCCGGAGTCAGTTGCACTGCTTCGCGGAGCTTGACAGCAGCTTTGTCCGGTTGCTTGAGTTTTAGATATTGGACACCTAATTCGTTAAGCGTCAAAGGGAACTTAGGATACCGGACTAAGGCCACGCGAAGCTGTTCCAAGAATCCGCCGGAGTTGGTGACGACAGTTAATTTCTCGGAACTGGTGCTTTCTAAAGTGACTCTCACAGGGTTGCTGTCAACACGCCGACCGGAAGGAAAGGAAAGACGACCAGTAATCCGGTTTTGTCTGCCAGTACCGGTATAATCTGTTTCACTTTGGGCAATTACGACGCATAACGGGATTAGCACCAAAAACACCAAGGATACCGTAAAGAATTGAAAGCGTAGCGCTCGATTTACTGGAAAAACCATAAAGTACCTCTTTCTTGACGGTAGGGCTTACGCATCTGATTTTTTTACTCTGAAGCAAATACCAAGTGGATGAAACACCTACTTTTAGCTTGAATACTCAAGGCCATTTCGCCAATTCATGCTGCAAGAGCAAAGGGATTCGCCACTAATTTACTGCGCAAATCATGGCCTAATTGT
>JAYVJN010000170.1:0-6902 GCA_043769325.1 Acidobacteriota bacterium | reverse complement strand
TACACTCCGACGCTGCCCGATGTGTGGTGGGAAAGCGGACGCGGGGAATTGCTCGCGCTGCGGGCGCAAGAGGTTTATGAGCAACATTTTCGCGCCCTTGAACGCAAGCATGGCAAGGGCGCGGTCAACCCCGACGACTTCTCCACCAACGCCAAAGCCTGGCTGAGTTCGTTGGATGTGAACGTAAATGTGCCGGGAAAATTTGTCAAACCATTGGCCGAGCAGTTCGCCTTTTTTGGCGGCGGCGGCGATGTCAAAAGCGGCGGCGCGGAATTACACGCTGTCGGGCGTTGCCTCAATTGGCTCTATCCCGACGAATTAGACAGGCCCGTCGGACGCGACGCGGAAGCCGAAGAACTTTTCCGTCTGTTAAAAGCCAAAGACCGTCGCCCCGTACTGATTTTGGGGCCGCGCGGGGCCGGCAAAACGGCTATTTTACACGAGGTGGTGCGGCGTTTTGTGGGCGCGCATGGTTCGGCGCATTCGGGGCATGAGCAGTTTTGGCTGCTTGCGCCACAACGTTTAGTGGCGGGTATGAGTTACGTCGGGCAGTGGGAGGCGCGGTTGCTCGCCATCGTCAAACACGCTCAGGAACAGAGGCATGTACTCTATTTCGACGACCTCTTGGGGCTTTTTCAAGCGGGCGTTTCCGGGCAATCCAGCCTCAGCCTGGCCGCTGTTCTAAAGCCCTACATCGAACGGCGCGACGTGCGCATCGTGGCGGAATTAACGCCGGAAGCCTGGCGCGTGATAACGGAAAAAGACCGCGGCCTGGCTGACCAATTTCACATTTTGCGCGTCAATGAAATGGACGAAAACCAGACCTTGCGCGCTCTGGTGGGCGTCATGCGCGAACTTGAACAGCAACACGAATGCCGCTTTCAAACCGACACTTTGCCCGCCGTGCTCGACCTGCAACGGCGTTATGCGCGTGAGTCTGTTTTTCCTGGCAAAGCGGCTGCGTTTATGCGTCGCGTAGCCCTGAAAAAACGCAAAGATTGGGTCACGCGCGCCGTCGCGTTGCAAGAATTTCAAGCCCAGAGCGGCCTCAATCTTAACTTTTTGGATGACCGCCTGACGCTCAAACGCGAAGACGTTTTACAAAAGTTGCGCGAGAAAGTGGTAGGCCAGGAAGCCGCCTTGAATGCCGCCGCCGATGTCGTGACGCTGGCGAAGGCGCGGCTCAACGACGCCACGCGCCCGCTTGCTTCGCTGCTCTTCTTGGGGCCGACGGGCGTGGGTAAAACATACTGCGCTAAGACTTTGGCGGCATATTTGTTCGGCGATGCGGAGCGCGTTCTGCGTTTTGACATGAACGAATTTGTCTCGCCATTTGCGGTGGCGCGGTTGGTCGGGACGTCTGACGAACCGGAAGGCTTGCTCACGGGCGCGCTGCGCCGACAGCCGTTCGCCGTCGTTTTGCTGGACGAAATCGAAAAGGCTCACCCCGACGTTTTCAATCTCTTGTTGCAAGTCATGGGTGATGGGCGGCTGACCGATGGATTGGGCCGCACGGCGGATTTCAGTAACGCGATAATTATTTTGACCTCAAATTTAGGCGTGCGCGAGGCGGGCGCGGGTTATGGTTTTCGCCAGACACAAACCCATGAGGGCCATGTCTTTGTGCAAGCCGCCGAGAAGTTTTTCAAGCCGGAATTTTTCAACCGGCTAGACCGCATCGTGCCGTTTGAACGTCTGCGCCGCGAAGATGTGGGCGACATCGCCCGCCACTTGCTCAGTGAGTTATGGCAACGCGAAGGATTGGCGCGGCGGCGTTGCAAATTATTGGTGGACGACGCTACTTTGGACGCCGTTGTCGAAGCCGGTTATCACCCGCTTTTGGGAGCCCGCGCCTTGAAACGCGCCGTTGAACGGCACATCACGCAGCCGCTTGGCGCACAACTGGCGGGTCTGTCGCTCAACGCGCCGGCGGCGATTACTTTGAGTTCCGGCGCAGACCAAAAATTACAACTGGCGGTGCAAGAAATCGTTCCAGGTACGCCCGCGCCCGCGCTGTTTGCCGTGAACGACACGGACGCTTTGCTTGATTCCGTTGACGATTTTCTCAACCGTGTCGAGACAGATTTAGAGGCGGCGCGACCCGCCGGGCCGGTCAATTATGACGCCCGCGATTCTTCGACCAGCCGTTTTTTCATAGCCCGCGAATATATCCAACGCCTCGAACGCATGATGCAACGCGCGACACGCTGGCGTGACAAAGGCGGTAATGAACGACAACTCTACTCATTGCAGAAGTTAACCGGTGAGAAAGCAAGCGCAGGGGCCGGTGAACTATTCGCGCAGTTGCTTGATGCCGGTCAGCAAGGGCGCAAACTATTGTCAGAATGGGCTTTGCAACTCGAACCGATGGGCGCAACGGTTAGCGATTATTTGCGGGACATCACGCGCGAGGCGTCATTGCTGGAGGCTTTAGTCACAAGTGCAGACGCGGCAGGGCTGTTGGTGATTCAGCCTTTGGACGGGGCCGGAAACAAATTGGCGCAGAACCTGGCGACGCAATATGCGCGGCTACTGGAAGCGGAAATCGGGGTCTCGGTGGCGCGGCTCATGCCGTTTGATTTCAATCGCTTACAGTTTCGCCCTTGGGCCGCCTTAGCTGCGCGTGGCCCTCATGCCGTGGCGTTGCTGCGCTCAGAAATAGGTTTGCACGCCGGTTACGACGAAAACGGTCTGCTGGCACTTTTGCAAGTGAGTTTCGTTGCGCTGGCAGCCGACGCCGATTTAGCCGCCGCGCTGGAAACATTCACCCCGCCCGCCGCCGGCCAACTTTCGCCCGTTTTGCGTTTTTACACCCACAACGGCGGCGCGTTGGACTTTCGCGGCGGTTTGCTTGCCGCCGGTAACGCCTTGCACGACGGAGCTTTGCGGACATTTATGCTGGCGGGTCTGACTTTGCCGGAGGAAATGCAGACGCCCGCCGAAAATACCTAGTGGAGCTATTTGGAAGTTGGACACCCCCCACATAACGAGAAAATATAGCCACCAATGCGGAAGCCCGCACTTAGTCAAGAGCGCAGCATGAGACGCCCTTGACTAAGTGCGGGCTTCCGCATTTTCCGTACACTTTATTGAATACCGGTGACTTGCATGAGCGCGCTGCGAAATGCGCTGGCGGTGGCCCAGCGTTGGTTGATGTCTTTGGCGATGGCGCGGTCAACGACTTGGGCAATGGCCGGCGGGATGTCCGGGGCGCGTTGCAGCGTGGGAATGATAGGTTTTTCAAAGATGGCTTTGACAGTTTCCGCGACCCCGGCGCGGGCCGGCAAATCCAGCGCGACGTAGCCGGTTAGAAGGCTGTAAAGCGTCATGCCCATCGCGTAAACGTCGGAGATTGGCTTGACGTTTTTGAAATCACGAATTTGTTCGGGCGGCATATAAGCGAAAGTGCCGGCCACGTCGCCGGCCATCGTGACGCCGCTCATGCCGGTTTGCGTGAAGCTTTTGGCCAGGCCAAAGTCCGTTAGTTTGGCGTTGTAATTAGGCCACGCGCCGCCGACGAGGATGTTCTGGTCTTTGATGTCGCGGTGGATGTAGCCTTGTTGGTGGGCGAATTCGAGCGCGTCAAGCGAGGGAATGATGATGCTGCACGCTTCTTGCCAGGGCAGGCGCCCGCCGCGTTCATCGGCTAGTTTAGCGGCGTCTGCGCCGGCCACAAATTCCGTGATGAAATAGACCACCCCCTGATGCGTGTAGTGGTTGATGTAGCTGACGATATTGGGATGTTTGAGCGCGGCGGCTACTTCGATTTCGCGCATAAAGCGTTTCATCGCCTGTTCGCTCACGGCAATTTCCGGCAACATGGTTTTAATGGCGACCATCTGGCCGGTCTTCTCGTCTTGCGCTAAAACTACGCTGCCCATCCCGCCTTTGCCTAAAATTTTGACCGTCGTGTAACCCGGAATCGGCTGCGGGTTGCGCTTGAGTTCAACGCGGCAGTCCTCACAAATAAAAGTCAGTTTTTCGTCGGGCGAGGCGGCTTCAGTCTTTTCGGGTCGCCCGCAACGCAGACACTCCACTATCACGATGGCCGGTTGCGTGGCGTTCAGATGACCACTCGGCGTTGCCGGCCCATCAGTAGTAACCTCAACCTCCAGAATGGTTTGCCCGCCTTGAATACGGTCGCCGCTTTTGAGAAAAGCTTCCGGCACGCGCTGATTGTTGACGTAAGTGCCGTTAGCTGAACCCAAATCACGCAAGAAACAGCGCGGCGGAGCGATTTCCAATAAGCAATGATTGCGCGAAAAAAAACGGTCGTTCGGCAGATAAAGGTGCGCTTGGTCAGAACGCCCAAGCAGAAATGTATCGTGTTGGTCGAAGGTGAAAACCTGGCCTTGATACGGGCCGGCGATAACTTTAAGCGTAACGCGCATAATTCGGGGGTTGAGGGCTAGAGATTGGGGCGGGACAGGCGACTTCCAGTGCCTAACCCCTAACTCTTATTTGTTTATTTCCAGGTTATCGAACCCAACCTGGCCGCCGGTGCTGGTAAAAAAACCGACGCGGCCTTGCAAATCGCCTTTATCGGTAATACTGGCAGCCAGCTCATTATTGACGTAAAAATCCATCTTTTTGCCGTCAATCTTGACTTCAAGGTTATTTTCCGCGTCGCCCGTCAGCACCATCGGCGCGGATTTTGGTTTGACTATATAAGTCAACGCGCTGTTGCGCAGTTCGACGATGGAAACCTGGGGCTTCTTGCCGGTGTCAATTAAAAAGGCGTAGCCGTTGAGGTTTTTGCCGTTGGTGATGCCGCCATGCAGCACCAATCCGTAACCGTATTGGGGCGGTTTGCTGTCTAAGGCTTGCGCGGTAACACTCACTGTTGACGCGCCGTTAGTGACATAACCAGCACTGCCTTCAGGCCCGTAATTGGCGATAAATTGGTCGGCTGGCGAGTGTTGCATGATATACATTCCATCTCTGTATAAGCTGCCGTTACCATTTGCGCCAATAACCCATTTATTCTCTGAAAAATCGTCTAAGAAGCTTGCGCCGTCGCTCTCAATGGGTGTGGGTGTCGGCTTTTTGTCGGGGCCTTCTTTCTTGACTGGGTCGTTATTAGCGTTGGCCGTGTTGGTGTTATCGCTGTCTGACATAGAAGCCATCACTAGCACGCCGACGATGCCGATAGCTAAGACGGCTAAAAGTAAACCGCCACCGATAAGCCAGGGCAGCATACTCTTTTTTGGCGGCGTAGGCGGCGGCGTCACAGCAGAGATGCCAGGTGTGACAGGCGCGGCCTTAACCACAGGCGGTGGCGGTTGCCAGGCCGGTTCGGGCTGCGGCGCGCCGGTGTAGGAGGCAATCGTTGGGGTTGGCGGCGGCGGCGCAACGGGCGTCGGCGCTTGATAAGACGGGTTCGCCATCATGTCGGCCAGAGAAGGAATCTGGTCCGGGCTAATCATCTGTGTCGGCGGCGGGTTGGTATCGCGCGGGTCTTCAAAATGCAACGTCACGTTGGGGTCAAAAGCCGGGCCGCCAAGCCCGGGGTCACTTGCCATTACATTCAAGAGCGGCACACCGTCTTCCAGACAAAAACTGAGTCCGGCGTCAGTGTAGGTGCGGTTACAAGTCGGGCATTTTTTCATGTGCTTAATCCGTTTCGTTTGTTTGCTATTCGTTGCTCTGCCAAGCGCAATCATCCCGCACTATGGATAAACGGCAATTGCGAACGAACAATCTAAAATCATTATACGGTATGGCACGGGAGAGGCAAACCGCTGAATCTCAGGTTAGCAGAAATTTATTAAATGAAACGAGGAAAACTAGGGTTAAATAGTGAAAAAGTAAAGTTTATTTCAGTCATCTTGTAACTGATTCTCGCAAAACAACTACAACACGCTTACTAACGTGCGCGTTTCTGCCTTAGAGTCAAATAAGAAATCAAGGAAGTTTGACGGGTAAAAGTATAAAACCTGAGTGGGGCTGGGAGGCGGCTTTATGCTCCTCACCCAGCACCGCCGTCCCCACCCAGGCTTCGTGGGAGAATAAACTTTACATCTGACACCATTTTACTGATGTGAAATTGCTTAATGTAAATGTTTATTGAAAAAGACTCTAATATACTTTTTGCTTTTGCGCAACTCTAAATGCGTGATTATTGTTGATTGGATAAAAAATAGTCAGGTGAGCGTCGGGAATCGGCATATCTTGAGTTACTGTAAATAATTCGCGCGTGATTCTTTGAAACTCGTTAGTAACGCGAATAAAATAACCTAACCCAGCAACTATCTTGCGGAAACACGCACTACGTCAAGTGTGCTTGGTTTTACGCCCTTGACTAAGTGCGGGCTTCTGCAATGTGGGTAAACTTATTTTTGACCTGTTACTAAGTGCGTAACTCTAACTTTCTGCGCGAATTATTTACAGCAGCGATATTTACACAAACCGGTCAACGTATGACAGTTCCGCAGCGTCCACAGAATTTGGTGCCGGGCGGGTAGATAGAATTGCAACGAGGGCAGCGCACGGTGGCCGGTTGCGGTGTAGGGGCGGGGGCCATTTGCAGTGGAATGCCACATTTGCCACAAAAACGCACGCCTGGCGGGTATAAAGTGGAGCATTTCATACAACGTGTGCCGGTTGGTTGAGGCTGTGAGCCGGAAGGATACGAAGCCGGCGGGCCGGTTGTCGGTGGAGCTACGGGGCGCGGCTGGCTGGGATAAGATGTCGGCGGCGGCGGTTGAGTGATGCCCGAAGCAGGTTCGGTGACGGAACGAAATGCCGTGCCACCGCAGAGGCCGCAGAATTTTGCGCCCGAAGCAAAACGCGCCCCACATTTGGCGCAAGCCACTAAGCTGGGCATGGACGGTTCAAAACCGATGCCGCTTCCGGGTTGGCTGGCGGCGGCGCGCGGGTTGGCCTGGATAATCTGTTCGCCG
>JAYVJN010000169.1:0-2782 GCA_043769325.1 Acidobacteriota bacterium | reverse complement strand
AGCGTGATAATAAGCCGCTTCATTATTGCGTAAATCGTAAATCGTGAATCGTAAATGGTAACGGCCAAGTTTCTGGTCACGGTTTACGATTCACTTTTCGCGTTACTGGCCGCTTGCTGTTCGCGGGCCACTCGTCGCATGATGCGTTCGAGTTCCGCCAAAGGGCCGGCGAGTTTGGTGTCCAACAGGCTGCGCTTGGCGTTGAAAACCCAATCGCATTTTACCGGCACGGTTTCCAAGGCGGCTTTATTAAGCCGGAAACCCTCGCGCAGCAATCGTTTAGCTCGGTTACGGTCATGCGCTTTGCCCACTGCTTTGCGCGTCGCCGTCACACCTAAGCGGTGCGTGTCCAAGCCGTTGGGCAATAAAAAGAGCGTCACGAATTGCCCGTTATAGCGCAAGCCGCCCGCGTACACGCGACGGAATTCGCCGCTTGCACGCAGGCGCGCGGATTTCGGTAAATTGAAAGACATAGGGCAAAAGGGGTTGGGGATGAGGGGAAATGTTGCGAAAATCTTCTCCCCACTCCCTTACTCCTTACTCCCCTAACTTCTTAATAATGCGCCGGCGTCAAGCGTTTGCGGCCTTTGGCGCGGCGGCGTTTGATGACAGCTTGCCCGTTTTTAGTGGACATACGGACGCGAAAGCCGTGCTTTTTGGCGCGGCGGCGATTGTTAGGTTGAAAAGTACGTTTTGGCATTATTCACTATCTCCAATAAAGACTAAACAGAAAGAGTAACTGTGGGAACGCGCTTCTGTCAAGGAAAACCAACGATTTGCAGACTAAACTAACGCAAAATATAACGCTTGCGGCTTCGTTTATACGCGCCGGCGAAGTGGTCGCTTTCCCTACCGAAACCGTGTATGGACTCGGCGGCCACGCCTTTGATGAAAACGCGCTGCGCCGTATTTTTACCGCCAAGGGCCGTCCGGCGGACAATCCTCTCATCGTGCATCTGGCTGACACAGCGCAGCTTACAGAAGTTGTGCGCGAAATCACACCGTCGGCCCAGGCATTGCTCACGGTTTTCTGGCCCGGCCCGTTAACATTGGTTTTAGCAAAAGCGGAGCGCGTGCCTTTGTTGGCGACGGCGGGCCTGGCAACCGTCGGCGTCCGTCTGCCGGCGCACCCGTTGGCGCAAGCTTTTTTACGCGCCTGTGGCGTTCCGGTTGCTGCGCCTTCCGCCAATTTGTCGGGCCGCCCCAGTCCGACGACCTGGCAAGCCGTCGCGCAGGATTTGGACGGACGCATCGCCTGTATTCTGCAAGGCGAACAAACCCGCGTCGGCTTGGAATCAACCGTCGTGGATTGCACGGGCGACGCCCCCATAGTGCTACGCGCCGGCGCGGTCACGCTGGAACAGTTACGCGCTGTGCTGCCAGCCACACAAACCCTCGCGCCGGACGCCGACGCCCCGGCCCGCAGTCCGGGCCTCAAGCATAAACATTACGCGCCCCGCGCCCGCGTCGTGTTAGTGGACAAGCCGCCGGCAAACCACACAGAAAACGCCGCTTACATTGGCCTTGACGCGCCGCCAAACGATTTTTCGCGACAACACATCTGCCGCGACATAGACGAATACGCCCACGAACTATTCGCTTTTTTCCGCGCCTGTGACGCCGCCGGCGCGACGGTTATTTATTGCCAAACCGTGGCTGCCACAGGACTAGGCGCGGCTTTGCGGGATAGATTGCAGAGGGCCGCCGCCAGGTAAGCAAAACGTGGAATTTACTCTTATTTGACTACCTCGCAATGTCACATTAGGTTTACATCGGTGTCAGTTGGAACACGGCTGCGCGGAAAAGGTCAATTTTGCGCGTCGGGTGCGCGAACGGATGCCTTCCGCGCCATGAAGTGGTAATCTTACGCACGTCATGGGCGCGAATTTTTTATGTTTGTAACGCGAATCCAACTGGATAATATCAAATCCTACGAAACCGCCGACTTCGCTTTCGGCAAAGGCACGACAGCCATTACAGGCATGAACGGCGCGGGGAAAACCACCTTGCTCGAAGCCATCGCGTGGGCTTTGTTTGACGTTTTAGAGTATAGCAAAGAGGATTTTTTGCGACGCGGCACGAAAAAAGGCAGCGTGCGCGTGACCTTTGAAAGCGGTGTGGATGGGCGCAGTTACACCGTTTACCGCGACACCGCCAACGGCTATTACTTCATGGACGACGCCTTAAAGATGCGCGTCGCGGAAAAGAAACAGGACGTGGCAAACGTCTTGCGCCAGCACCTGGGGCTTGAACCCGGAACCGATGTCAAAGCTTTGTTTCGTTCGGCCATCGGCGTCCCGCAAGGCGCGTTCACCGCCGATTTCATGCAAACGCCGGAAGTGCGGAAGAAATCGTTCGACAAGTTGCTCAAGGTCGAAGAATACCGCGAGAGCGCAGACCGTCTGCGTGAAACTTCCAACCTCGTGCGCGACAAGCTCAACGACGCCCGCGAACGCATCGCCAAAGCCGAAGGCCAACTTTCCGCTTACGAAGAACGCGCCGCCGAACGCGCCGCCAAAACCCTTGAAACCGCGCAACTTACCGCCACACTGGAAGCGTTCAAAGAGGAAATCACGCGCCGCGAAACCGCCGTGCGGGAACTGGACGAAGCCGAAACCAAAGTCAACGAGACGCGCCGCTTGAGCGAACGCCTCGAAGTGGAACACGCCGCCGCCACGCGCCGTCTCACCGATGCGGAGCGCGAACGCGATGCCGCACATACAGCCCGCGAACGCCAGAAAACCCTTGAAGCCGACCATTTAGCGCACCTCGCCGCCGAAGA
>JAYVJN010000168.1:0-5642 GCA_043769325.1 Acidobacteriota bacterium | reverse complement strand
TATGCCGCCGACACCGGAGCGGGAACCGGCGGCAACACATACAGCTATGGCTCAACCGGCAGCACGGAACGGGCATATGGTGAGTTAACCAGTGGCACTTTGCAAAGCACCGTTGGGGCGTGTTTTACCAACAACACCGGCTCCAACATCGGAGTGCTGGAAATTGCTTACACAGGTGAGCAATGGCGTTCGGGGGATACGGCTAATGTCCCTGACCGCTTGGATTTCCAATATAGCCTGAATGCTACCAGTCTCAGCGACATGGCGGCGACTTGGGTTGATGTAAATAACCTGGACTTTACCGGCCCCATTACTACCGCCGCCGCCGGCGCATTGGATGGCAATCTGCCGGCTAATCGCGCTGCGCTTATTTTCGGCATTGATAATCTCACTATTCCCAATGGCGCGACATTTTTTATTCGATGGGTTAGTGTCAATATCGCCGGCACAGACGATGCGCTAAGTATTGATGATTTTTCCATTACGCCCGCCGGCCCGTCGTTGGCAAAGGTCAAGGAGTATCAGGCTTACGCCATGCCCGAAGGCAATTTACTACGCTGGCAGTCTTCTTTTGAAACGAATAACCTCGGCTTTCAGGTGTACCGCGAGGAAGCCGGCAAACGTGTTTTGGTGACGCCGGAATTGATTGCCGGTTCCACTTTAAAATTTGGCGCAGCGACGCTTGGGGCTGGCGACGGTTATTCTTGGTGGGACAGAAATGCTGCGCCTGACTCGGTTTATTGGATACAGGACGTTTCCACCAATGGCCGGCGCACCTGGCATGGGCCGTTGCAAACGAGTACCAGCACTGACGCTGAGAGACTAAGGAAAACGCAAAATTCACAAATCTTAGGCGATTTGCGCCCTGCTAATCTCAATGAAGCCACTGCTTTACACACCGGACAAGTCTTGCCGGAAAGTTTGGCGGCAATCGCGGCGCGGCGGATTGTGCCGGGCACGGACGCCTGGCTGCGTCAATTGCAGCTTGCGGCGGGCGCGGCGGTGAAAATCGGCGTGCGGCAACACGGTTGGTATCGCGTGCCGGCCAGTCAATTGACGGCGGCGGGCTTACCGGCCAACGCTGATGTGCGTAATTTACAGCTTTACGCCGACGGCGTGCAGACGCCGATAATTGTCCGCGCCAACGACGGCAATGTTTTGGGAGCGGACGGCTATATCGAATTTTACGGACTCGGTCTGGATATTGCCGCCAGCGATACCCGCGCTTATTGGCTTATCGCGGGTAATGAAGCGGGCTTGCGTTATGGCCCGCCGGCGCGGATTGCGCCGGGGCCGCGCGGGAAAACCGGCGTCGCGGGCAACAGTCGGAGTTTTACTAATACGGTAGGACGCGATGACCGCGCCATCTATATTCCGGCAGTCAACAACGGCGTGGCGGCCAATTATTTTAGCGCGGTGTTTAATGGCAGCGTCGCTAATCAGAGATTGCAAGTGGCGCGTTTGGATGCCGCCGCGACGACTTTGGCCCGCGTCGAAGTCACTTTGCAAGGGTTTACAGAGGGTGCGCATCGCGTGCGCGTGGCCCTCAATAATCACGAGCTGGGGTTGGTGGATTTTGCCGCGCAGGAATCCCCGACGGCCCGTTTCAATGTGGCGCAAAACCTGCTGACTGAGGGCGAGAATACGCTATCGTTCAATACTTTAGGTGCGGCGGCAGATGTTGCGGGGGTAATTTCCAGCCGGATTTCTTACGCGCATCGCTTTGAAGCCGACGATAACCAACTGTTATTGACGCCGGAGAACACCGGCCCACTCAGCCTGAGCGGTTTTACCCAACCGTCGGTGCGCGTCTTTGATTTGACCGACGCGAACCGCGCCTTTGAGCTCGCTGCGCGGGTCACGCCTGACACCGTCGGCCATCTGGTTACGCTCAATGGGACACTAACGGGCCGCACACTCCTGGCGGTTGCCGAAAGCCGTTATCTTGCGCCCGCCAGCGTCACCGCCAATGAAGCCTCGAATTGGACTACGGCGCAACGCGCGGCGGATTTCATTATCCTTACGCCGGCGGCCTTCCGCGCGGCGGTTGCACCGTTGGCGGCGGCCCGCAACGGACAAGGCTTGCAGACGGAAGTAATTAGCGTCGAAGATATTTACGACGAGTGGAACGGCGGCGCGCCCGATTTTGCCGCCTTGCGCAACTTTCTGCATTGGACGCGCTCAAACTGGGCCACTGTGCCACGCTATGTCTTGCTCGCTGGCGATGCCAGTTATGACCCGCGTAATTATCTGGGCTTCGGGGCCGGCGATTTAGTGCCTACGGGTGGTGTTGATACGATTGAGTTTGAGACTGCCTCCGACGAATCCTTGGTTGATTTTGACGGTGACGGCATCGGCGAAATGGCGCTGGGGCGACTTCCGGCGAAAACTGAGGCGCAGATGCAATTGATGGCAAACCGCGCCGCTAATTTTGCGCCGTTTGCCAATGGCAATGTTGTTTTTGTGGCTGATAGGCCCGACGGTTACGATTTCGAGGCACTCAACGCGGCGGCGCGGGCCGAACTGCCGCGTGGCGTGGAGGTTAGCAATATCAACCGCCAGGCGTTAGGTGATGTTGAAACCCGCGCCCAAGTCATCAACGCCATCAATCAAGGCCCCGCGATTGTTCAATACGCCGGACACGGTTCGGTGCAAGTTTGGACGGGTGCGCCCTTGTTGAATGTAGCCGATACGAGGAACCTTACCAATGGCTCAAGGTTGCCATTCTTTTCGCTGATGACTTGCCTCAACGGTTACTTCGTTGACCAAACCAACGAAAGTCTGGCGGAAGCCTTGTTGACCGCGCCCAATGGCGGCGGCATCGCCGTCTGGGGCTCGACGGGTCTGACTGCGCCCGCAAGCCAGGCTATGATGGATAGGGAACTATTCCGCGCGCTTTATCAAACCGGCGCGGCCCCGCGCTTGGGCGACGCGGTGCGCCAGGCTAAAGCCGCAACCTCGGATTTGTCGGTGCGCCGGACTTGGGTTTTGTTTGGCGACCCAACTTTGCGGATACGCTAATTCAACCGGATAACCAAAAAGGCGGCGGCGCGCATCTCACTTGTGCGCCGCCGTTTTTTGCGGGCCGTTGTTTTCCCCATCTTAGAGCAGTTTTCAGTAGTCAGTTTTAGTTTTTAGCAAGACGCGGTTGAGTTTACACTAGTCACGCCGCGAGTCTCAGTAAATCGAAACGCAAACCGCTCTAGTGTTTGAAAAACTTTAAGTAGTCGGATAGTGCAGAAGCCCGCACGGAGTAAGGGCGTAGTTTCCGGCACACTTACTTCGTGCGTGTTTCTGCAATTTTATCCGACAAATTTTTGTTTTTCAAACACTAGTATCAAAAAAACCGCCCCAGGGAGTGTCGTCAAATGCTTAAATGCTTACGTCTGTTGTTGTTGCTTTGTTGTTTAGGTTTGCGCCCAGCCTTTTTATGTGCGCAAACTGAGGCGACGCGGGCGCGCGCCGTCGCGCCGGCAGAAGTTACTGTTACGCTCAATGAAGCTTTTTTTAATGTCTTGTTGGAAACGGTTTTCCGCGATTTCAAAGCCCCGGCTTATCCGCTCAGTTTGACGGGTGTGGCAAAACGCCGGACGCGAAACCCGGAAAAAACTTCACACGCGCTCCCGCAATGTTTAAGCGAAGTTCTGGTGGTGCGCGAGGCCACGGGCGTTAAGACTGCCGTGCGTCTGTCAGAGGGCGTTATCTCCGCGCCAATAGCGTTTACCGGTTCATACAAACCGCCTTTGGGTTGTCTGCGCTTTCAAGGCTGGGCCGAAACCGAAATGACGCTTGATTTTAACCAACCACAGCAGACGCTAAACCTGCGCGTGACGGTGAAAAAGATACACCTGCAAAATGTCCCCGACCTGGCCGCCGGCCCCTTACGGCGTTTGGTGCAAAACTCATTGGATGAACGCATTAACCCGTTGCCTTTACTCAAAGCCGAACAACTCGCGGCGCAAATGCCCCTCGCGGCCCTCGGCGGGGCGTTGCAGTTACGCGCCCGCGAAGTGCGGCCCGAAATTGTCAACGGCGCGTTGCGGCTGCATATCAATTACGAATTCTCGCGGGCGAAGTAATCAGAAAGCAGTCGGCAGAGGCAGGCGGCAGGCATGGGAAAACGAAGGGCTCCATATTCCCTAGACCCCATTCCCCATCCCCCGCTTATCGCTCATTTCAACAATTTCCCACGCGCTGCGCTGGCGTAAGAGTTTGGTCATCAGCGCGGCGTGGACTATGTGGCCGCTTTTACGCGCCCGCACGCGACCCAAAAGCGGCATTCCCAGCAAGGCCAAATCGCCCACGATGTCGAGGATTTTGTGGCGCACGAATTCATCCGGGAAGCGCAGAGAGGTTTCGTTAAGCATTCCTTCGCCGGTCAGCACAATGGCGTTGTCCAGAGAACCGCCGCGTATCAGGTTGGCGCGGCGCAAGGCTTCGATTTCTTCGGTAAAACCAAAAGTGCGGGCCGCCGCTATCTCACGCCCAAAGGCCCCGTTGCTAATTTCCAACGAATAGGTTTGCAGCCCGATAAACGGGTGGGCGAAGTCAATTTCACAGTCAATAAAATATCCGTCGGCGGGTTCGACGCTCATAAATCTATCGCCCATTTCCACGGCGATGGCTTCGCGCACTAACAAGGCGCGGCGGGCGACAGGTTGTGTGACCAGGCCGGCGCGTTCGATGAGGGTCGTAAAATCTTCCGCCGAACCGTCCATGATGGGCAATTCCAGGTTGTCAATTTCGATGTGGCAATTGTCCACGCCGCCGCCGCGCAAGGCCGCTAATAAATGTTCAACCGTGGAGAGCGCGACGCCGGATTTCATCAAGGTAGTGGCGTAACTGCAATGCGCGATAAATTCCACGTTGGCCGGTATCTCAAAGCCGCCTAAGTCGGTGCGGATAAAAATATAACCCGTATCCGGCGGGGCCGGGCAAAGGCGTAAGTTGACCGGCACAGCGGTGTGTAAACCGATACCCGAAGCGGCAACGGCGGCGGCAAGTGTGGTTTGGTAATGTGAAGTCATCAGGCTCTCAAAAAAATCTTTGGCAAGACCGAAAGAACCTGGTAAAGACAGCAAACTTCGTGCCGGAATTGTCGGTTGAGTAAGTTGTTGCAGGCAGGGAAGGGCAGCCAAGTAACGCGAATATTTTGTGGTCAATCTGCGACGGCTCAGGCGCGAATTGCGGCGCACAGACCACAGCCAGAGTGGTCTGATAAATTCGGTTCAAGCGGCGAGGAAGCCAGTAGGCAGTAGGCAGTAGGCAGTAGGCAGTAGAAAAAGACAGATGTTGCTACTGGCGACCCCGCCGGTAAGTCTTATGCGCAGACCGAGGCGGCGGCGGCGGTTCGCGCCTGTGTTAGCGCAACGCGGCTTCTTACTGCCTGCTGCCTGCTGCTGGCTGCCTGCTGCCGCGTTGCGGCCTTTAAAATAACCTGACCCAGCAACTATCTTGCAGAAACACGCACGAAGCAAGTGTGTGATGTCTAACGCCCTTACTTCGTGCGGGCTTCCGCATTGTGGGTCACTTTATTTTTGCTCTGTTACTAAATAATAAAGTCGAAGCCATCTTCTTGATGAATTGTGGGCATATAGCTATCCGCAAACTTTAACTTCTGCGCGTCTCATTCTATCATCACA
>JAYVJN010000167.1:0-5790 GCA_043769325.1 Acidobacteriota bacterium | reverse complement strand
ACGGCGCGATGGATTACACCATTGTCGTCAAAGCGACGGCCTCCGACCCGGCGGCGATGCAGTTTCTCGCGCCTTACGCGGGCGCGGCCCTCGGCGAATACTTCCGCGATTCAGGCCGGCACGCGCTGACGATTTACGACGATTTATCCAAACAGGCCGCCGCTTACCGTGAAATTTCCTTATTGTTACGCCGCCCGCCGGGCCGCGAAGCCTATCCGGGCGACGTTTTCTATCTCCACTCGCGCCTTCTGGAACGCGCCGCGAAACTTTCAGACCAACGCGGCGGCGGTTCAATGACCAGTTTGCCGGTTATTGAAACACAGGCCGGCGACATCTCGGCCTACATTCCGACCAACGTGATTTCCATCACCGACGGCCAGATTTTCCTTGAATCCGACCTTTTCAACTCCGGCATCCGGCCCGCGATTAACGTGGGCAACTCGGTTTCCCGCGTCGGCGGTTCGGCGCAAATCAAGGCCATGAAACAAGTCGCCGGCACGTTGCGGATTGACTTGGCGCAGTTCCGCGAACTCGCGGCGTTCGCGCAATTTGGTTCGGATTTAGACGTCCAAACGCAAAAGCAACTGGCGCGCGGCGAACGTCTGGTCGAAATTCTCAAACAGCCGCAATACCAACCGATGGACGTGGAAAAACAGGTTTTCATCATCTGGGCTGCCACCAATGGCTACACCGATGATGTGGCAGTCGGTGACCTGCGCCGTTTTGAAACCGAGTTGGGGCGTTTTGTGGAAAACTCGCATCCGGGCCTGTTCGCCAATATGCGCGAGAAAAAAGCCATCAACGACGAAATCAAAGCGGGCCTGAAAACGGCCATCGAAGATTTCAAAGCCACCAAATGGGAAGCCGGCGCGAAAGCCGCAGCCGCGTAATCGAAAGGGTGAAGGATAAAGGCGAAAGGATAAAACAAATTCCTGATTTCGCCTTCATCCTTCATCCTTCATCCTTTCAAGTTATGCCTAGTTTATTAGACCTGCGCCGCCGCGTTAAGTCGGTGAAAAACACGCGCCAGATTACGAAAGCAATGAAAATGCTTTCGGCGGCGAAGCTGAAACGCGCCCAGGACGCGGTGGTTTCGGCGCGTCCGTTTGCCAACAAAATCACCGAGGTTTTGGGCAATCTGAGCGCGAATGTAACTGATGATTTCAGCCATCCGTTGTTGGATGCGCGGGGCGATGAACGCTATTTAATCGTTATTGTCACCGCCGATAAAGGCTTATGCGGCGGTTTCAACGCCAATCTCATCAAAACCGGCGCGCGATTTATCAAGGCCAGTGAAGGCAAAAGCGTCGAATTATTGCCTGTCGGACGCAAAGGGCGCGATTTTTTCCGCCGCCGCGATTTCACGCTTGTCAATGAATACATCGGCTTGACCGGCAAGGGCCGCGTAGATTACGCCGAAGCCGCCGAAGTCGCCCGCGACGTTATCAAACGCTTCACGGAAGACGAGAAAATAGATAAGGTTTTCCTCGTTTACAGCGAGTTTAAATCGGTCTTGTCGCAAAAACCATCCGTCGAACAATTGCTGCCGGCCCCGCGTCCGGCGCAAGAAGAAGGCGCCAGCGGCGCGGATTATATTTACGAACAGCAGCCCGCCGAAATCTTCAGCAAACTTCTGCCGCAAATGGTAGAAACGCGCATTTTCCGCGCTTTGCTGGAATCGGTGGCCTCGGAACACGGTTCGCGCATGACGGCGATGGATTCCGCGACCAAAAACGCCAATGATTTGATTAACCGTCTGACGTTGGAACTCAACCGCAAACGCCAGGCCGCGATTACCACAGAAATTATTGAGGTCGTTTCGGGCGCGGCGGCGGCGGGTTAGGGACGGTAAAGAAATCAATAGACAGGATTTACAGGATTTCTCAGAATTGACAAGAGAGAAATCAGGTAAGTCCTGTTTGTGTTTTTGGCGTTAAGCGCGTAAATCAGGAATAGTTCGCCCTTTCAGGCTGCGAACGGGATTACTGAGATAGTTGCTTATTCCTGCTTCACAGTCACGTTGTCGCAACTCCACAGGCTTCAAGGGCGCGCCCCGCCCCAGTATATTTATCGCAGCGTTTACGTCACGGTGAATTTTAAGTTGGCAATTACCACACTCATAAACTCTGACCGCCAATGGCATCTTTTGCCGCGCTCCGCAACCGCTGCATTCTTGACTTGTGTAAGCGGGATACACTTTTTCAAACGTCCGTCCGGCACTTTCAGCCTTGGCTTTCGTTATCGTGAAAAAGTTACCCCAGGCCACATCATTGATGGCTTTAGCGAGATGGTGGTTCTTGACCAGCCCGTTGATATTCAAGGCTTCAACCTTGATGGTGTCAAATCTTTGCACCAGGTCATGGCTAACTTTATGATGAAAATCTTGGCGACAATTGGCAACGCGTTCATGCTTGAGCGCAACTACACGACGGGCTTTGCGCCGGTTCGCGCTACCCTTCGTTTTCTGCGAAAGACGTTGCTGCGCCAATTTGAGTTTAGCCGCCGCTTTCTTGAGATGTCTTGGATTTGGGATGGCTTCACCATTCGACAAAGTGGCAAAGTCCGTTATGCCAACGTCAATCCCCACACTCAAGCCGGTAGCGGGCAACGGTTCACTGTAGGGCATCTCGCAGACCAGGCAGGCATACCAACCGGAAGCGCGGCGCGTGATACGCAGTTGTTTGACTTTACCTTCAATCGGCCTGGACAATCTGACGCGGCACAAACCAACGCCCGGCACGGTCAATTTATCGCCGTTCAGCGGGCAACCGCGTTGTGTCTCAATACTTTGGCTAAAACTGTGGTAGCGCTCTTGGCCCTTAAAGCGCGGGAAGCCAGCTTTCCCGCTACCCTCTTTCAGTCGCCGAAAGAAAGCGTCAAAGGCCAAGTCCAATCTTTTCAGCACGTCGCTTTGGATACTTCGCAAGCACTCGCGGACTTCGAGTATATCCGTTCTGGCCTCGGTAAGTTGTCTGGATTGTTCGTAGAAATTGAGAGATTCACCCTTGCCGGTGAGCGCGCGAGTTTGCCGGTAGTGGCTGATGCGTTGTTCCAGGGAGCAGTTCCACAAGAACCGGCACTTGTCGAGAGTCTTTTCGCACGCTGCAACGAACGCCGTGTTAGGGCGCAGTTTGAACTGAAAATTCTTTGTGCTAGTATTCGTCTTAGCCATGCTAGAAACTCTACTAAGTTACGGTATCGGTTAGGCTTAGGGAAAGCTTTGCGTCTTTCTCTAAGCCGTTTGTATTTTACGCTGATGCTCCTGCAACGTAAAGCAACGGCGTGTAAAAGCCTTGCGTTCGGGCCGCGCTTAACCTTTAGAGTACCGGAAGCCGCCGCCGTCGCGGTCTGACGCCAGCGACTTTCCGGCGGGGTCGCCCTAGGAGGGCTTCTTGGAACAACAATTAGAAAAAACGCCGGTTCCGGGTTGGTTTCGCCGCGTGTGGCGTTACGGCCCTTTGCTGGCGTGGTTGGCGTTTATCTTTTTCGCTTCGACGGACAGCTTTTCGGCTTCAAACACTTCGCGCTTTGTGCGGCCTTTTTTATATTGGCTCATGCCTGGCGCGGACGAGGCGCGTATCGTTTTCTTGCATGGGGCGATTCGCAAAGCCGCGCATTTCAGCGAATACGCGCTGATGGCTTTACTGGCGGCGCGTTCGTTTTCAACTTCGTCAAAGGCTTGGCTACGGCAGCATTGGTTCTGGTGGGCCGCGCTTTTGGTGGTTGCTTACGCGCTGTTTGACGAATACCACCAGAGCTTTGTGCCGACGCGCACCGGCTCAATTTATGACAGCATGATTGACACCGCCGGTGGCTTAACCTTGCTCGTGTTGTATCGTTGGCGACGTAACCGCCGCGCTTGAACTTCCCACCGGGAAAAATTTGTGCCATATTGCCGTGTGTGCGGAAACATGAACCGTTGCAGCGTTTCCGGCGTATAGTTGCAATGGGCGTCGAACCCGATTATCCGCGCCCGGCGCAAATTTTAAGGAGAAGAAAAAATGGGACTTTTGGACAGGCTTAATCCGCTGAAACAGTTTATTGAGGTCATCGAATGGCTCGACGACACGAGCGACACAATGGTTTACCGCTATCCGGTGCAAGACCAGGAAATCAAAAACGGGGCGCAGCTTATTGTGCGCGAATCGCAAGTGGCGGCGTTTGTCCATCAAGGCCAAATTGCCGACATCTTTACGCCAGGCCGTTACACCATTGACGGCGGCAACGTGCCCATTATGAGCAAGTTGCAGGCGTGGCCTTACGGGTTCAATTCGCCCTTCAAATCGGAGGTCTATTTCGTCAACACGAAACAGTTTACCGACCAGAAATGGGGCACGATGAACCCCATCATGCTGCGCGACGCGGATTTCGGCGTAGTGCGCCTACGCGCTTTCGGCAACTACGCGATGAAAATCACCGACCCGCGCGCCTTTTTGAAGGAAGCGGTGGGAACCAACGGCAAGTTTGAAACCGACGACATCGAAGGCCAACTCAAGAGCATGGTGGTCAGCGAATTCACCGACGCGCTCGGCGAAGCCAAAATCGCGGCCCTTGATTTGGCGGCTAACTACAAGGAAATGGGGCAATTGCTCCGTACCAATATGAACGAGGATTTCAAAACCTACGGGTTGGAAATCGTCAAGTTCGTGATTGAAAATATCTCCGTCCCGCCCGAAGTTGAAGCCGCGATGGACAAACGCGCTTCGATGGGCGCGTTGGGCGACATGAACAAATATATGCAATACCAGGCCGCCGAAGCCATGCGCGACGCCGCGCAGAATCCTTCGGGTGGCGCAGGGCTTGGCGCGGGATTGGGCGCAGGTATCGGCGTCGGCCAGATGATGGGCCAAGCGATGGGCGGCGCGATGCAACCACAACCGCCAGCAGCTACTGCGCCCGCGCAGGAAAAATGCCCTGGGTGCGGCGCGGGCAATGCCGCCGGCACCAAGTTTTGTAACGATTGCGGCGCGAAAATGCAGGTGGCGATGGTAAATTGCTTGGCCGGCTGCGGCGCGCAACTCAAAGAAGGCGCGAAATTTTGTAACGAATGCGGCGCGAAACAGGAAAAGCCCAAATGCCCAACCTGTCAGGCCGAAGCCACGCCAGGCGCGAAGTTCTGCAATGAGTGTGGTGGAAAATTGGACTAAGAGTTAGCGAAAACTGCACGGTAAAAAGGCGTCGGAGCAATAAACTCCGACGCCTTTTTGTTTTGTTCGCGCTATGCTTTAGCGGCCTTTGCCACGTTTGCACGGGGCGCACGGGTTAGAGTTTTCCGCGCCTGGCGCAGTTGCGCCCTGTGGCACGGAATACAGTTCATATGTGGCGGAGTCGCGGCAGCCGCCGTCCACAATAGTCAAGCGTCCGGCGTCCAGGCCGCGATTTCTGACCAGATAGTCCTTCATAAATTGGGCGCGTTTGACGCCTTCGCCAGCGCAGCCGCCGTAAGCGATAATGTAGCCTTGCGCCGAAGGGTCTTGCTGTAAGGCACTGCCAAAGCTATCAAGACGCGCTTTGACCGCATCGTTAGGTTCCGTGCCGAAGCTGTCAATTTTGACGGCTTTAGGCATGGCAGGAGCGGCCCGCGTGCCGAAAGAGACCGATTTGCTGGACGGACAATCTGCCGGCAGATTGCCTATTTCCACCGTGGCAGTGACGTTACGGCCATCCAAGCCGGCGGTGTCAACCACGATAGAGGGCGAGCCCTGGCCGCGCACGATGTTGCCGGCGGAAACAACCCAATTGTAACTGACGCTGGTGTCTGCGCCGCGCACATTGGCGGTCAAGGTCACG
>JAYVJN010000166.1:0-3960 GCA_043769325.1 Acidobacteriota bacterium | reverse complement strand
CGAACGCCGCCAGGCGTGAGCCGGTGGCACGGAGACGAGGTTTTTCTACCAGTGCTGCGTGTGGTGTACCCGCCGCGCCTGATGGCACGGCCAGCACGCCAGGAAGCGTGCGCTCCCAGTGCGCGTACCTAATCAGTTACCACGATTTACGCTCAAAAGAATAAAGAGGAAAAATATATGGACATCTTTGCATTGCTTCCCGTTCTCATTCCGCTGGCTATTATCGGGATAGCCGTTTTGGTTATCTTGCGGAAAATTCTGGTCAATGTCGGGGCGCAGGAAATCGCTATCAAAGAGCGACGGTATTTGGGCCGCAAGATGCCTCCGGGCCGCGTGGTGGCGACGGAAGGCGAGGTTGGTATTCAGGCCGATGTGCTGAAACCGGGCCTACATCTGGTGAAGTGGCCGTTTGAGAGCGTGGTGCGGAAAGTGCCGCTCATCGAAATCGGTTCGGACGAGTTGGGCGTTATCGAAGCGGTTGACGGCGACCCGATGCCGCTGGGACGCATCTTCGCGCCGGATCGCGCTCAGAATGCCCACAATAATTTCCAAGACCCGATTGCTTTCATCAAAGAAGGCGGCGTTAAAGGTATTCAGTTGCGTACTTTGCCGCCGGGGTTGTGGCCCATTCACCCTTATCTGTTCCGCGTTTCGGTCTGCAAAGTGACGACGATTCCGGCGGGCAAAATCGGCATTATGACCGCCGCCGACGGCGCGCAACTCAACCCGGGCCGCTTGCACGCCAAAGCCGTCGAGGGCCACCGCAATTTTCAGGACGCCGAGGCTTTTATCGCCAACGGCGGGCAAAAAGGCCCGCAGTGCGAAGTCCTGACGCCCGGCACTTACCGCATTCTGACCAATTCGGTGGACGACAACGACAACAATATCGTCAAGCCGGGGCCGTTTTCCATACGCCTCTACGACGCGACGATTATCAGCGAAAACCAGGTCGGCCTGGTCGAAGCGTTGGACGGCGCGCCGCTTGACCCGCGCGATTACGTTGCCACGCCCGTCACCGGCCACGATAACTTTCAGGACAGCCACGCCTTCATCGCCAAAGGCGGACAGCGCGGCCCGCAGAAAGACATTTTGCTGCCCGGCACTTACTACATCAGCCCCTTGCTCTTCAAAGTCATACTGGCCCCGGCGGGCGAAATCAAGCCCGGCGAAGTGGCGGTTATCGTCTCCAACACCGGCAAAGACCCGTCCGAAGAGATTCGCCAGGCGATGGCGCGTAAGGTGCGTGAACGCTTGGAGATAGAGCAGAAACAGCAAGCGGCGGCGGCGGCTTTGCGGCTTGATAAACTGGATGCCGACGACAAAGACCTGCGCGAAATTCAGGAAGAACTGCTCCAGGGCGACCCCTCTGACAAACGGCTCGACCAGGGCGCGCACGAGGCTTACGTCGTCCCCGAAGGCTATCGCGGGATACAGGAAACCGTCGTCGGTCCCGGACGTTATTACCTGAATACGCTGGCGGTTACGCCCATCGTAATTCCCACCACAAACCAGACCGTCGAATGGACGACGGGCGACTTGGCAAGCCAATTCAACCCTTTTGAAGTCATCTCGAAGGACGGTTTCACGATGCAATTGGAGGTGCGCGTCGTCTTTCGCGTCAAGCCCGAAGACGCCCCGTTTATGGTCGCCAAAATCGGTTCGGTGGACAAACTCGTGCAAAACGTCATGCACCCGCTGATTGACTCGATTTTCCGTAACCAGGCGTCGGAATCATCGGCCATGGCCTACCTGCAAAACCGCCACGAAGAACAGGAACGCGCCGAAGCCAGAGTTCGCGCCCACCTGTTGAAATACCACGTTGATGTCGTCAATGTGCTCATCTGCCACATCCATCTGCCCGAAGATTTGATGAAAACGCAGACCGAGAAAATCCTCGCCGAACAACGGCAAAATATGTACGACGCCCAGCGCGAAGCCGAACAAAAGCGCATCGAACTGGAAAAAATCAGCGCGCAAGCCAACAACCAGAAGGATTTGATGGCGGCGACGGTGGGCGTGGAAATTTCGGTCAAACGCTCCGAACAGCGCAAGGCTGAAGCCGACGGCGAGGCTTACTACATCGCCTCGACGGGTAAAGCCGAAGCCGAAAAAGTGCGGCTTATGGGCGAGGCGCAAGGCGTGGCCTACAACGAACAGGTCAAGGCTTTGGGACCCAACGGCGTGGCGTTGGTGGAAACGCTCAAGGTCATCGGCGAAAAAGGCGTCCGCATCACCCCCGACATCCTGGCCTCCGGCGGCGGCGACGGCGCGGGCGGCGGCATCGGCACGCTCTTGTTAATGAACCTCTTCCGCGACCAGATGAAAAAAGGCAACGGCGACAAAACCGAATAACCGCCTCTCAACGCACACAAAAAGGCGGCCCGCTAAACCTGGGCCGCCTTTGTGTTGCTCTCTTGTAGCCTCAATGACTTCTTTTAAGGTGTCGGGTTGTGTCGCTTTTGGTTTGGAGTCCGCATATGCGGACATTATAGCCGTGTGTTAGTGAGGTTTGGCAATGGCTTATCCGGGGGTTTCTTTCGCTCTCTGATGCCTTACGCGAAATCGCTATTCTTCCTCGTCAGGCTCATTCGCCATTGTTCCAAGATAAGAACCGCGCACATAAAGAATGCTTACCGTGTTGCCTTGTATGATAAACAGAACACGGTAACGGGCGATGATAAGGTGGCGAATGTCTCGTCCAAGTTCTTCGCTCTCAGGGGCTATCGGGCAAGATTCGGGAAACTGCGCCAGACGCTTTGTGCAAGTCGCGGAAAATTTGCGTAGCCATCGCTCTGCTTGCGTTTTGCCCCACCCGCTGACGCCCCAATTAAACGAAGCGCGAAGGTCTTGTTTCGCAGACGGCAAAAATTCAACTTTGTAGCGTTTCATCTAATCTTCAAGCGTAAAGCCATGTTCTTGAGCAAGTTCCGCAAACACTTCGGCCATCGGCTGGCCTTTTTCGCCGGCGTCTAAACTCTTTAGCCGTTCGCGCAAAATAGCTACCGTTTCAGCGCGTTCTTTAGCTTCTAGTAGCTGTTGGTAGCTTTCCGCGTCTTGCACCACAACAGCGGCTTTGCCATTGACGGTTAAGACAACCGGCTCTTTGGTGGCTTTGACTTGTCTCACGATTTTGGAAGCGTCGCGCTTAAAATCGCTCAAAGTCTGGATGTCACGAATAATATTCATATAGTTTACCTCACACCTAAAAGAGCGAAATTTAGCTCTTTATTCAGACTATCTGAGTAAACTTATGAAGTCAATACGGAAATGACGGCTTGATAACGCTGCTCATCAGCGCCGAAACCATCAAGGAAGTTGAGATATGCTGACGCGCCCTGAAACACAGAGCGAATTCGCCAAAGCGACGCCCGAAAACGTGGCCGCATTTTTGCGCGACATCACCAAAAAAGCCGTCTTTATCAAGCACGTCAGAAAGAGCATTTTAAGCCTCCGCCAATTCCCGCTAATCTCAGTTTGGTTTTTCTGCCTTTAACCCGCGACTGCGGGTGGCAGCATAAAGCCCCGTGCGTCAGCGCGGGGTAGCTGTCACCACACGGTTTTAAGCCCATGAAATGGGCGACAGCCCGGATGCCGCCCGCCTACGCGGGCTAAAAATGCGGGTTTGGCCGTTTCCCCGCGCTCACGCACGGGGCTTTATGATGCCGCCCGCCTACACGGGCTGAAATCAACTCCCAACATGAGAATTGCTCTCTGATTAGTTTAGGCCGCTCAAAGTCATTGAGCCGCTGGAATTGCTGCGCTTGATTGATAAAGTGCAAAGCCTTATTGAATTTTTGATTATTGTTCAAAAATATCTGAAATTATTTGCGATTTGTTGACATATATTGCTAGAGAGCATTCTATACTTCGCACGGGCACAATTGGCGTATTGAGAGACGCCACAAGTCAGTACCGGAAGCGGTAGCGCCCGGGTCGCAACTGAGGTGCATGGTGGCGTTA
>JAYVJN010000165.1:0-3835 GCA_043769325.1 Acidobacteriota bacterium | reverse complement strand
TTACTGAGCGGCATAGGATTTGCTAGGCCGAGTTCAGAAGGTTAATTAGCTGCGAATCCATCACTTGATGTAAGGAGTTCTTCAGTATCACCAGCCAGTTCTTGGATATTTTCCACGATTCGTAAAATACTTTGGCGATATTTCTAATCCATTCCGGCGGACTTTCTGCCGCTGGCACACTTTTTTCTGCCAGTTTTCCCTCGCGCGTCTCTTTTTTAACGCCAGCTTTTCCTCTCGCTTGACAAGCTTGTTTCAGCCGCAGCAGCAAAACCGCCAACGTCATGATCAGATAAAACTGGATTTCCACCCCGTTTTGACTGTGATTAAACAAATGCAGTCCCTTCAATGTGCGCTTGATAAACTTGAAAAATAACTCTATCTGCCATCTGTAAGCGTATAAGATAATTACATTTAGTGTCGAAATATCAAAGCAGTTCGTGACCAGCCGAAAGTAACTGCCCAGAACGGAAACTGGGACTGCACCATCACAGTTTCAAATTTTGGCGGCATCGTGGCTGGCGATGTGGTTTCTTACTTTGTCGTGGTGCAGGACACGCTTGGCAATTTGGGGGCCAATCCGGGCGCGGGTTTCGCCGGCATCAACGTCAATACGGTTACGACACCGCCGACCACGCCTAATACTTACGCAAAGGCCGCAACGCGGCAGCAGGCAGCCAGCAGCAGGCAGCCGGCAGTAAGAAGCTGCGTTGCGCTAACACAGGCGCGAACCGCCGCCGCCGTCGCGGTCTGCGACAATGACTTACCGGCTTGCGTCGCCAGTAGCAACAGCTATCTTTTTCTACTGCCTGCTGCCTACTGCCTACTGGCTTTCGGGCGTGTCTGCATTGAAAAGCAGGTTGGCGTTGGCTTTGCCGCGCAGTTGTTATACTCTTATAGCAAATTTACCGGAGAGGGTATCATTATGAGCAAACATGGGGAAACTTCGCGGCGCGGTTTTTTAGGCGGCGTGATGGCGGCGGGCGCGGCTTTGAGTCTGTCGGGCAAAGCGGCGGCGCAGGACAAAAAGAACAGTCTTTCGATGGCAAATGACGGCACATATGAAACTGTGCCGTTGACCAAACAGGCGGTTACGCTGGGCGTTGTGCAGTCGCGCATCCGTTCGTTTGAGATTGCCAATAAACGGGTCTTACAAGAGAACTTAGCCCACACCGTTGAACTGATTGACAAGGCGTTTTACTACGGCGCGCGGCCCGACATACTGTTTTTCCACGAGTTTCCCATCACCGGCTGGCGCAAGTGGACGCGCAAGGAAATACTAACCTTTGCGCTTGATTTGCCGGGGCCGGAAACCGAAGCAATCTCTAAGAAAGCCAAGGAATACGGCTGCTACATCGTCTTTGGCACTTACGCTAAAGATAAAGATTGGCCGGGCCACGTTTTGAGCGTCACGGTTATCATCGGGCCGGATGGCGTCATCGTGGACAAACACTGGAAGGCGCGTAATATCAAGGGCGTTTTCCCTGGTTTCGAGCTTTTCACCACAACGATTTACGATGTGCTTGACCGTTACGTCGAAATGTACGGCCCTGACCGCGTTATCCCCATCGCCCGCACGCCTTACGGCAATATCGCCACTTCTTCGACACAAAACGAGCCGGAAATTTTCCGCGCGATGGCGATGAAGGGCGCGGAAATGATACTCCGCACGGCCTCCGGCGGCTTTAACCCGCTGGACGTGCAAGCGACGGCGATGTACAACGGCGTCTATGTCGCGCTTGCCAACAACGCCGTCTCGCCCGACAATCCGGGCTTCTTTGACGAAGCAGGTTCCGGCGGCACAGCCATTTACGCCCCCGGCGGCGCGCCTTTGGCCGAAGCCAACACGAAATTTGAGACGATGATTTCCACGCGCATCCCTATCGCGGAATTCCGCGCCCGCCATCGTCAACCCATCGTCCACAGTGAATTATTTATGCCCGTCTATCAAAAATACCAAAACGCCTACGGCCCGAACCTGTTCACGGCCTATCAACCCGAAAGCCTCGAAGATTCCAAGAAATACCTGACCGGCAAATCGCGCTGGAAATAGCGCGTCGTTAGCGGTTAAACGAAAATCTGAGTCACGATATTTCACTTGTTGACATCTAATGCCAATCGTCTAAGCAGGTAAGGAAAAGTTACGCCGGATAATAAAAGTTAGAGTTACGCTTTTAAGCGTGAGTTTTACTCCACCAAACCCGCCTCAAGGCGTAACTCTAAACGCCGGAATACTTTCTCTGACCTGCTTATCATGGATTGGGTGTAACTGATTAGGTCTGGGCCGGGAGCGCACGCTTCCCAGCGTGCCGCGAACGCCGCCAGGCGTGAGTCGGGGAGACGGAGACGAGGTTTTTTGCCGAAGCCTTGCAGCAAGCAAAGTTTTTCCGGTAACAAAACTAAGCAGGTAGTTCAAAGTTTCAAGTTCAAGGTTCAAAGTTAAATGCTTACGCGGCAATAGCTTTGAGAGTTCGTAACTGATTAGGTACGCGCGCTGGGAGCGCACGCTTCCCCGGCGTGCTGGCCGTGCCATCAGGCACGGCGGGCCTACACCACACGCACTGGTGGAAAAACCTTGTCGCCGTGCCACCGGCTCACGCCTGGCGGCGTTCGCGGCACGCTGGGAAGCGTGCGCTCCCGGCCCAGACCTAATCAGTTACGAGAGTTCAATAAACCTAAATACTTTTGCTCACCTGCTTAGGTCTGCGGAAAACGCGAAACACGCGGAAAGTTTCAAACGATTCTTTTCCGCGTGTTTCGTGTGTTCCACAGACTTTTCGGCTCTAACGATTGGCAAAACTCTCGTCCAGTTTTTGGTAAAATTCCGCTTCCCCGCCCTCGAAGTGGTGTCCGTGCGCGTTGGCGATGATTAGTTGTTTGGGTTCGCCGGCTTTAGCTAATAACGATTGCGCGTCTTTGAGGGGCGCAGTATCGTCGTTGGAAGCGTTGAAGATATAGAGCGGCACAGGCGCGAGTTGGGCAATGATGTCGTGGGCGTCGAAAGTCTTTTCGTCGGGGACGCCTTTGGTGACGTAAATGATGGCGTCACTGGTTTTCCAGGCTAATTGATTGTAAACGGGCAAACTCACCGCCAACACTCGTCCGACACGCGGTTTCATCTCCGTTCGGCCCGCGATGAGAATGCTGTAACCCGCGCCCAAAGACCAACCGGCCAGCGTCACGGGCCGTTTGGCGTCCACGCCGGGCCGGGCGAGTGCGGCGTTAATGAGTTCTGTATAATCTTGTGTAAGTTCGTCAAACGTCGCCGGCTGTTCCGGGCTGTGAAACGTCGTGAGATAGTTTTTTACGTCCAGGGCGACAACAGTTTTGCCCTTTTCGGCCAGGTGCGCGGCGATGTCGGCGCAGAAGGGCGACCACCCACCGTCGCCACTCGTGAAGAAAACAAGTTCCTGAGTGCCCGGCTTTTCCTGTTGATAAATTAATAGCTTAACCGGCTTGCCACGCAAGGTTATCTCAAACGAGCCACGTTTGACCGCGCCGGACGATTCTTGTCGCGTCGTGTGGTAATAAAAACTATAATACTTCCACGCGCCGCCCGCCGCGCCGAGTGTCAGCAGAATGGCTAACACTAAGACAACAAGACGTTTCCGGCTAAGAGGCGGCGTATTTATGAGGGCGTCCGTTGGTTGGACGTGCTGCATGATAAAAACTCCTGGCAGAAAAATTAGGTGTTCGGCAACAGTGTGGAAAGCAACGCTACGAGGCCGGAAACGCGCCCTTTCCAAGTATTTAGCAAACCCGCAAGTCTTTTGTGCGGCGCGTCGGCAGAGCGATTTTCGCGCCACGCGGCGGGGCGGCGTTTTATCGCGTCGCGCAC
>JAYVJN010000164.1:0-2645 GCA_043769325.1 Acidobacteriota bacterium | reverse complement strand
CAAGCCGGACGAGGCTTTAGCGGCCTACCTGAAAAGTTACAACAAAAACGCGCCGGATTTGCTGCGCCGCGCCGTCGTCGAAAGGCTGTACCGCCAGGTCAAAGGCACTACTGACGGTTTGACAGAACTCATCGGCCCCGCGCCGGTGCTTGCAGTGGCCGCGCCCGTTGTTGAGGCTGCGCCCGCGCCCGCGCCTTCGCCGGAAACCGTCGCCGCCCCGCCAATCACAGAAGCGACACCTGCGCCGGCACCGGAAGTTACGCCGGAGGCGAAGCCTGTCGAAAGCTCCACGCCCACGCCAAATGTTGCTACGCCGCCGGTTACAGAAGCCACGCCCGCGCCGAAAAGTGAAACGCCACCAGCCGCCGCGCCGAGTCCGACGGCAGAGGCAACGCCCGCCCCGTTGCCGGAAATAACGCCCGCGCCTGACGCGACGCCGGCGACTGAAAAGGAGCAACCGGCCCCCACGCCCAACGCGACACCGGCGCAAGAAAAAGAGCCACCCGCGCCCGCAAGCCAGCCGACGCCCACACCTGAACCAGAAGTTAAACCGACACCGGAGACGGAAACTAAACCAACGCCAGAGGTTACGCCTACGCCAACCACACCGGAAACGGAAACCGCGCCGCCGGTTGAACCAAAGAAAAGCGATAACAACCCCGAACCTGAGCCATCTGCGCCAACGGAAAAAAGCGAACCCCCAACCACCGGCGGCACACGGCCCCGCCGCGTGACACCTGATACAAAAGAGACACCGCCGGCGAAAGAGAAAAAACCGGACAAGCCCAAAAAGCCGTAAGTAATTCGGCGTAGCTGATACGCTTTTCAGTTAGAAACCGTGCATTAGGTTCTGAGTTCAAACTTTAGTTTGTCTTTGCGGTCAAAGACAAACTAAAGTTTGAACTCAGAACTTTATTGCCGCCAAGCCCGTGATATTGAACTGATAACCGCGATAGCGAATTTCTCCACGTCGCCGCCGTATTTGCCCGACAGCAAAATGTAGAGGCAACTGCCGAACGTGGCAGCAAGCCCGACAAGCGTGGAAACATGAACCAGCCAATCCTTGCGGCGTTGGTGGATGGAATCCAATTCCTCACGCTGCAAGCGGGCCTCTAATTCGGCTGACTCTACCCGGGTTGGCGACGGAAACCTCAAAATTCGGCTGACAGGTGGTTTCATTGGAGGAAGTCGGTTAAAAATCTCAAAAACTGTCAGACTACGCTATGGTGGTTTCCAGCAGATAAACCGTATCCTCACGCCCCTTTTCTTTGGCAATCATCAGTGCTGTTTGATTACTGGAATCGCGCGCATTTACATTAGCCCCGCGTTCCACCAAGAATTTAATCATAGCGAAATTGGCGTTATGTCTGACGGCATAGAGCAGTGGCGTATCGGCTTTGTCCATTGTCGCAGCCTCGGTATCTCTGTTGAAGCCTTCCGCATCGACATCAGCAGCCGTGATGTTCACTGTAACTCCCTCATCAAGCATCTCAGCGACAACTTTTGTTTCGCTGTACCTGGCCGCGCCCATCAGAATGAAAAATTTTGCAAGATTTAGCTTACGCTCATCGGCTATTTGTGCATTCATGTCTGTTCTCCTGGTTCTCTTTGGCTAACCCAAGACGGCACCACTCAAAAGCGGTGAGTGTGGATTATCATAAATCTTTTGCTCACCACTTTTGAGTGGCTTTGTTAATGTGGCCTACGCTACTTTTAGTTTTGCGGAGGTGTTTGTTGTGCTTTGGAGGTGCTGTTAGGGCGCAGACTCTGGCCCTATTATAAAGACGACGGCGCAGAGCGCAGCACATTGGCTGACAGTGCCCCCATAGTGCCGGCACGCGACATAGCAGGCGATACCAATCACAGGACCGTTATTTATGGGGCCTGGTTTATCTACCAGATTAGACCAATAAAAGTTGGCGCGTGAAGATTGTTTTGGCAAGAGGTTCAAGTGTGGCAGCGCATTAGAGGCAGGCAAGGCGTCAAGCTGCGTTATATTTTCGACATTTTTTGTGCTGAGAGCAGTCTTCTTTTCCTTTGCTAAAGAAGCCAACGGCATCAAAGACAGCAACACAAAGGCCAGCGTTACCAACAAGGTAATTTTCTGTAATTTCATTGTTTCTCCTTAAATGTTACAGCCCCACAAAAGCTATGTGCGGACTGAAAACGGCTATGCGCTCTTCATTATTACGAAAGAGCGACGAGATTGGCCTACTATAAGGCTTGAAACCGTTGAAGAAGTTCGTGGGAACTTTGTGCAACGAGAGTTATTAGCGCATTGCCAATAGTAGTGGCTATTACCGGAAATGTCAAGAAATTTTGACGACTAACTTCAATCACCATAAGCCAACTGGCTGACAAGCGAAGGCCCTGCGCCCTCGGCGTCAACGGCGCGGGTAGCGTATTGGAGTTTGTAGAGCCGCCAGTAGAGGCCGCGTTGGGCCAGCAGTTCCTGGTGCGTGCCTTGTTCGCGGAGTTCGCCGTGATGGAGGACGATGATGCGGCTGGCGCGTTGGATGGTTGAGAGGCGGTGGGCGATGAGCAAAGAGGTGCGGCCCTGCATGACCTTTTCGATGGCTTCCTGGATGAGTTGTTCAGTTTCGGTGTCAATCGAACTGGTGGCTTCGTCCAAAATGAGCAGCGCG
>JAYVJN010000163.1:0-3521 GCA_043769325.1 Acidobacteriota bacterium | reverse complement strand
CCAAGCGGCGCGATACTTGAAACCAGGCTGGTGGCGCGAGAGCGTTACTCGCATTCGCTCGTTGCGGATAAGGCTATCCGCGCTCCAGTCGTAACGCGCTCCGTTTTTAGCGAGGTTCAACTCCTGATTCGCATTAAATCTTCCGAGGTATATAAACAATGAAATACGGCCCGACTCGTTGCGCTTTCTGGTTCTTGGTTTTGCTAACATTCTGGGGTGGAAGCGCGTGCCGCCAAACTCCGCAGACGCCGTCGGCTAACCAAACGGCGCGGGAAAAAGTTATGGGCAAGGCGGGCGGTACAATTACTTATCGCCTGGCGGCCCCGCCTAAAACCTTTAACCCGCATTTGATAGCGGATGAGCCTTCTTTGGTGACGGCCTTTTTTCTGCTGAACAGCCGTCTCGTGGAATTTAATCAAGACACGCAGAGCTACGCGCCGGGCCTGGCCGAATCGTGGCAGACCGCCGCCGATGGCCGTTCCGTGACGCTCAAACTACGCGAGGGCCTGAAATTTTCCGACGGGCAGCCGCTTACCGCCGACGATGTGGCGTTTACGCTGCAAGCCTTGTATGACGAACGCACCAATTCGCCAGGCTTCCGCGATGCGCTGCTCATCAACGGCAAACCTCTGGAAATCGCCGTGACCGACGCGCGTAATTTTCAGTTAAAATTCCCCGACACGGTGGCTTCGGCAGACAATTACTTGTTTAATATCACAGTTTTACCGCGCCACATTTTGGGAAATGAGTTGCGCAAAGGGAACTTCGCGCAAGCCTACGCAATAACAACCGCCCCACAGAGCATCGTGACGTGCGGGCCGTTTGTCGTCGCAGAAGTGACGACGGGCGAGAAAATAACGCTCAAACGCAACCCGCATTATTGGAAGAAAGACGCCAACGGCACGCAATTACCTTACTTAGACGGCATCACACTGTCAGTTGTCAGCGACGCCAACAACGCTGTCGCGCAATTGGGGCAAGGCAGCCTCGACCTCTTTGACCGCATTCGCCCGACGGATTACGCCGCCTTGCGAAACAACAACGGGCCGACCCGCGCTTTCGATTTGGGGCCTGGACTCGGCACCGACCATATCTGGTTCAACCTCAATCCAAACGCGCCTAATCAGAGTCCGGCGAAACGGGCCTGGTTCAACGACGCCCGTTTCCGTCGCGCCGTTGCCACCGCGATGGACCGCGACAACATCGCCAATTCTCTGCTGCAAGGCTTGGCAACCCCGCTTTACAGTTTTGTGTCGCCGGGCAACCGCGCCTGGGCCGCCACTGATTTGCCGCGCCCCGCCTATAACCTGGAACAAGCCAAGAGCTTGCTCAAAGAGGCTGGCTTTACACAAAACGGCGCGGATTTGCAGGATGCGCAAGGCAATAAAGTTGAGTTCACTCTCATTGTTCAGGCAGAAAACGAACCGCGTAAGTTAATGGCGGCAGTCATTCAGGAAGACCTGGCGCGGCTTGGTATCAAGTTGCAAGTCGCGCCCCTTGAAACGCCAATGCTGACCGAACGCTGGTCTAAGACTTTTGACTATGATGCTGTTCTGTTTGGACTTACCGTTACTGATACTGAACCGTCCTCGTATGCCAACTTGCTTCTGAGTAGCGGCGCTTCTCATCAATGGCATCCCCGACAGACGCAACCCGCCACCGCCTGGGAAACGCAAATTGACCAGCAAATGGCGGCCCAAGCGCGTGAAACAGACCCCGCTAAACGCCGCACCGCATTCCGCGAAATCCAGCGCGTCATGGGCGAACAAATGCCCCTCCTGCCGATAGTCTCGCGCCATATTGCCTCAGCCGCCAACAGCCGCATCGGAAACTACCGGCCCGGAGCCATCGTTCCCTTCTCGTTGTGGAACGCAGACGAATTATTTGTGCGTTAGACGTTATCGGAATTTACGAAATTTGCTGCTGAGGTTCTACAGAGTCGTTCAGTTTTTATAAAAAAGTCCTATTGGTCAACCGCGCTTTGACTGAACCTGAGTTGCCAGCTTGCGCTTTTACGGGAACTCGGCATAATCGGCGTACTGGAAACGCAACCAGGTCTTGCGACGCAAACCTAAACAAAGCTTAACTTGTGGGTCGTAGAATTATTGTCAGGAGTTCCGCTTTATGTCAGCAGTAATGGAATTGCCAGCCGCCCAAGCTGGAGTTGACGCTCCCAAACTGTACGAAATCGTCAACGGGAACATGGAGGAAAAACCAATGGCCGGAGCCAGACACGGCGGCGTTAATATGCGCCTCGCTGTTCCTTTAGGCGCGTTTATTTATGCTCATCAATTGGGTGGCATTTATAGCCCCGATACAACCTTCACCATCGGCGCAAACGACAGGATGCCGGACATCTCTTTTGTCGCCGCGTCGCGCATTCCATCTGCCGGCGAACCCGAAGGCAAATGGGACATCGCGCCCGATTTGGCGATTGAGATAGTTTCGCCCAACGACGAAATCGAAGCCGCCACCGCCAAAATCCGCGACTATTTCGCCGCCGGCGTGCGCCAGGTCTGGCAGGTTTCCACCAAGTTCCGCACCGTCACCGTCTATCACACGCCCACGCAAGTCATCATCCTTACCGAAGACGACACCCTCACCTGCGAAGAACTCTTGCCCGGTTTCAGCCTACCCCTGCGCGACATCTTCGCCCTGCCGCTGCCGGCTTGAAATCAATGACAACTAAGATGCCGCCAAAGGTCTTGTTTGCGTATCGAATTATTACGCCTGCTATCACAATAGCAAGCACAAGCCAGTCCCCCCCCGTCCAGGTGCTAGCTAATGCAAACATAAGTTGGTCTCCTTTACAATTCGATAATTTCTTTACCTTTCTGCAACAGCCGGTTGACTATTTGGCTGCGGTCAACCTCCTTTTCAATCGCCAATTTTTGCACGAATTCGGCTATTTCCGGTTCCAGGTAAATCGGCAAATTGAATGTGGCCCCGGCCTTATAAAACTTGCCCCGCACGCCTTTGGAGAAATCATATTCCTTCTTCATATTGTTTTGCTTCCGATTTGGTCGCCTTGCGCGCCGAAATGATTCTGATGTGGCAAACCTCCGCGCTCAGATTCTCAAATGTGTGCGACATTACGAGCAGTATGCCATTTTCATCCAGCCCCATTGTAAGCCATCTTTCCTCAAATTCGCTATTTTCTTCGTCGGGAATTGAAAGAATGTTCGGGTCGCGGAAACTCGTCGCTGCTCTCTCAAAACTTATGCGATGTTTGTGAACATTGCTTTTGGCTTTTCTGCTGTCCCAGGCAAAATCATAGTGCATACTTTTCACAAAGCGGATTCAAGCTGTAACTGCAACGCCAGTTTACAACGAACAGGTTAAATTTGCACCGCCAATTATAGCCGCTGACTCAGCGGCGCGGCTTGCGCTTTCGCCGGAACTCGGCATAATCGGCTATTGTTTCGTTTTATCTGAGCCGAGCACCGCTTTTGCATGAGAATACTGATTGCCACGACACACGTTCCGTTTATACGCGGGGGCGCGGAGGCCCACGCCGAAGG
>JAYVJN010000162.1:0-9551 GCA_043769325.1 Acidobacteriota bacterium | reverse complement strand
CCATAGTCAATGCGTCGGGCAAACTACTACGCCCGCTAACGGCTTGGCGGGACTCGTTAGTTGTTGCGCGGGGCGCGACTTCGGCCAGTTTTGCCAGCCCGAAATCCAATACTTTTACGCGATAGCCGCCCAAACGATTAGGTTCAAGCCAAATGTTATCGGGTTTCAAATCGCGGTGGACGATACCGAGTTGGTGCGCTTCTTGGACGGCGGAGGCGGTTTGGCCGATGATGTCCGACGCCCACTCAAGCGGCAAACGCTTTTCTTCGGTGAGTATATCCGCCAGCGTGCAACCGTCGAGATATTCCATCACCAGATAAGCCAACGGGCCGCGTTCGGTGCGGGCGATGCCGAAATCGGTTACGTCCACCACGTTCGGATGGCGCAAACGTCCGGCGGCTTTGGCCTCGCGGCTAAAACGGCGCACAAATTCATCATTCTGTGTCAGACGCGGAGCCATTAATTTCACCGCGACGGGCCGTTCCGTGCCCAAGTGCGTGGCGAGATAGACCGCTCCCATGCCGCCTTTGCCGAGCAACCTTTCCACGCGGTATTTCTCGTCCAACACGATGCCGGGAATGTCGTCTAATTCATCCATAAAACAGTGTTCAGTGTTCAGTTTCCGGTTTTCAGTGCCGCGCTTAATCAGGTATCTGAAATCTGGTATTTGCTATCCGCTTGGCCTTTAATCCGCGCTGCCAAACGTGGCAAATCTTCCTTTGTATAATACGGCAGCGAACCCTTGAATGTTACCGCCTTATTATTTTCCCACCAACCGCGAAACTGTTCTTTACCGTCTGCGCCGGCGTCGCCCAAATAGATGCCGTCCGCTTTGTCCCAGACGCGCCGCGCCGACGCTTTAACTGTGCCGCCCGTCGCCCGCGCCGCTAATAGAGCAAAATCGGGACGCGCAAACTCCCAGAAACTTGTGCCTTCGATAATCACGCCAGCCGTTTTGACTTGCGCCAGGGCCAGTTGCAGCCCCGCCTCGACTTGTTCGTCAGTGACCACCAACCACTGCACATTGACCGCGCCGGCTTCCCAGTAATGGCCCGTGTCCTTGCCTTTGACATAAGTTTTCGCGCGGCCCGAATGTAGCACCGGTTCGCTGCGCAGCATATCGCTCACGCAACAAGTGTGGGCGTCTTTGCCACACGAACGGTAATGGCCGCGTGTGATTTTGATGGCCTCCCAATCCGGTAAAGCCCGCAGTAAATCACAGACCAGCGTGGTTTTACCCGTATCCGAGGCAAACCCGCCGACGCCGACAATAAATGGAGAAACTCGCGCAGAATGCAACATGACGCTCTCAGCTTAACATTTTTAAGTTTTGCTGGGTATCATGGAGTCAGGATGAAGGAAGAGATTTTACACGAAATCGCCGCAATGCTCGTGGCGCACGGTTTTATCAACGCGGACGAAACGGCGCAAACCTGGTTGGACGCGGGGTTTGACGACGCGGAAGAAGTGGGTGAATGGCTTGCCGCGCGTTGTTTCACCGCCGAAGCCGCGCAAAAGCTGGAAAACGCCGGTTTCACGCCCGCGCAAGCCGCGCTCCGAACCAACACCGGCGCGGGCGACGAGGACACCATCGCTTACAAACTCACCAACGGCGCACTTAGTTTCGACGAAGCCCGCCGCATTATCACCAGCGCCTTTTGGAACGATTAGACCAATTCGCCGGATTCGCTGTGAACTTCGGCTAAGTCTTCGGAGTTTGATAACGACATTAACAAATGCGAATCAAGGGTTGAAATTGAAGCGCGTGGCCCGAAACACTCATCACCAAGCTGATGGCGATTCACGCGCTGCGTCGGTAACAGGCCAACTGTGCCTTGTCAACTATCCCTTGTCCACTGATTAGCGAAAAACAGTGGACAAGGGATAGTTGACAGTGGACAATTAAACGCTCCGCGTCGTGTCAGCCCCGCGTTTCGTGGTTTTAACCCTTGATTCGCATTAACAAATAGTATCTGGCTGGAACAAAACTTTGCCACAGAGGACACAGCGTTCTCAGAGAGAACAAAAACGCAATCATTTACTCTCTGTGTTCTCGGTGAACTCTGTGGCTAATTCTTTTTCAAAATTACGCTGTTTCAATGTCGTTATCAAAGTTTACGCCCAAAATTTTGCGCGGCGGCGCGGCGAAACTTCGCATCATGTCGGCAAAGCCTTCACAGGTCAGCGATTGCGGGCCGTCGGAGAGGGCCTTTTCCGGTTGCGGGTGGACTTCTACCATGACGCCGTCCGCGCCGGCGTACAAGGCGGCTTGCGCCAACACGGGGACGAGGCTGCGGCGGCCCGTCGCGTGTGAAGGGTCGGCGATAACCGGCAAATGCGACAACTCTTTAACCAACGCAATCGCGCCTAAATCCAGCGTATTTCGCAAAGCCGTCTCGAACGTCTTAATGCCGCGTTCGCACAAAACTACGTTCGGATTGCCGCCGGCGAGCAAGTATTCCGCCGCCAGCAGCCACTCTTTGATAGTTGCCGACGCGCCGCGTTTGAGCAAGACAGGCTTGCCGGTTTCCGCCACGCGGCGCAACAAAGCAAAGTTTTGCATACTGCGCGCACCGATTTGCAGCATATCGGCATATTCCGCGACGATTTCGACATCGCCTTCGCTCATTACTTCCGTAACGATGGGCAAATCCGTCTCGCGCCGCGCTTGCGCGAGTATCTCCAGACCTTCGACGCCCAGCCCCTGAAAATCGTAAGGCGAAGTGCGCGGTTTATAAGCTCCGCCGCGTAACATACTCGCGCCGGCGGCTTTAACGGCGCGGGCCGTCGTCAACAATTGTTCGCGTGACTCCACCGCGCACGGGCCGGCGATGACAATCGCCGCCGCGCCGCCGATTTGCACATTGCCAACCGTTACGACGGTATTTTCGCGTTTTGCCTCACGGCTACTGAGCGGATGCGGCGGGCGCGAAATCGTGCGGCCCGATTGGTGTTGCGCGGCAACTGCTGTGTTAGCAGGGCTTAACGCAATTGTTGCTGTTGCTTCGCCCTCAAGTTCCCGCATTGCTGTCGTTGTCATGGTCTCTTCTTTTGCCACAAGAATTTCTCCTCTGTTGATGCTTGCGAATGGCGTGCCGCAGCGCGGTAACAACCAAGCAAGCGCATATTTTCGGCGCAATTTTCTAATACGTTCAAGGCGTTGCTGAACGCCGGTTCGTTGATGGAAGTGCTCACGTCCAAGTAAAAAAGGTACTGCCAGGGCGCGCCGGCAATGGGCCGGCTTTCGATTTTGAGTAAGTCCAAGCCACGTTCGGCGAAGGCTCCGATAGCTTTATAAAGCGCGCCTGGTTGATGTTTCAATTGAAAAACCAGGGAAATCTTATCCGCGTCCGGCGCGCTACGCGGCGCGGGCGCGAGCAAAACAAAGCGCGTGAAATTCTCCGCGTGATCTTGTATATTTCGCTGTAACACTGTGCCGCCGTATAACTTAGCTGCGCGGCTGGCGGCAATGGCGGCGATACTGTGGTCGCCTCGTTCCACCACTCGGCGCGCGCTGGCCGCCGTGTCATTGGCGGCGCGATATTCAAGCTGCGGGTGCGCGGCCAAAAATCTCCGGCATTGCGCCAACGCCACCGGATGCGATTCCACGACGCGAATATCCGTCAGTGTCGCGCCCGCGCAACCAATCAGGCAGTGCGCGACGGGTAACACCACTTCGGCTTCGATGAGCAGTGAAGTTTCTAATAAAAGGTCGTAACAACGATGCACCGAACCGGACAAAGAATTTTCCAGTGGCGCGAGAATGCGTCCGGCGCGGCCCTCTGCAACGGCGCAAAAAAGGCTCTCAAAGGTCGGACACGGCACAGCCTCAACACCGTCGCCTAATAGTTTGGCGATTGCCTCTTCGCTAAAGGCCCCGCGCTCACCCTGAAAAGCGACGCGCTTGGCTGGCTCGTTGTTCTTTTTGTCGTTCATCTGTGGCCTTTACTGCCCGCAACCCACGGCCCACTGCCCACTGATTCCACGCGGCGCGTTTCGCGGATGATGCGGCGAAAGAGTTTGCCCACGGCTTTTTCATCCAGCGGCCCCGCGTTGGCGTTTTGCACGGCGGTCAAAACGTCGCGTTCGCGTTCGGGGTCGCAAATCGGCAGACCGGCGGCGCGTTTCAAAACTCCGATTTTTTCCGCTATCCGCGCTCTTTGATTTAGTAACCGCAGCAGTTCTTGGTCAACCGCGTCAATTTCCGTGCGCCAATCTTCGATTTGCATAAAGTTACCTGAAATGAAAAACCAGCCACAACTTTTTGGAAAGTTACGGCTGGCTCTAAGCTCAATCTTGCGTTAGTTCGTTTTTAACTTACTACACGCCCGCGCTCTGCCAAGCCGCTTCCCCAAGAGAAGAAACGGTAGCTAAACACGAAAAAGTAAAAACGAATTGAACTCATATCTTTTTGTCTCGCAGACAAACGCCACTATGCCAGCACTGCGCCGCGCCTGTCAAGAGAATTGTGCATTAAAAATTATTTGGCGGCGATAAATTACCACAAAGCTTTCAAATATTAAAGGCTATTCAAATTTCAGTTTTAGCCGCGAATGCGGCCTGGAGATGGTAGCCAGACGTGCAACGTCTGGATAAGTTGAAGATAGATTCCCGCGCCGAAGGTGCGGTCAGATGAGTGCTCGGCGCATCTTCAATGCGCGAAGCCATGCGTGCCTGTTTCCAGACGTTGCACATCTGGCTACCATCTTGAGTGCGCTTTCAGCGCAAATGGCAAAAAATCAAACAACCACTTAACCACTCAGCTTTCGCGGTAAATCACTTATCTGTTGCCAATAAAGTTTTTACGCGCTTTTCTAACTCGCGCACGGTACGCGCCATCTCGCCCAAACGACGGTAAGCGGCGGTGGCGCGGAGCCAGTCTTTATTGTCAAAACCAGGGATGCCGGAGATTATTTTGCCCGGTTCGATATTATGGCTGGTCGCGCTTTTGGCGGTTAAAATAGCATCGTCGCCGATGGTCAGATGGCCCGCCACGCCGACTTGTCCGGCCAGAATCACGCGGTTGCCGATAACCGAACTGCCCGCCAAGCCAACCTGTGCGCAGAGCAAAGCGTCTTCGCCGACGGTGCACGAATGGCCGATTTGCACCACGTTATCAATCTTCGCGCCGCGTTTGATGCGCGTCTCGCCCACCGACGCGCAATCCACCGTCACACCCGCCCCGATTTCCACGTCGTCTTCGATAACCACGCGGCCCGTCTGCGGGATTTTCAGCCAGCGTTTCGCTTCGTCTTTGGCGTAACCGAACCCATCGGAACCGATAACCGTATTGTTGTGAATAATTACCCGCGCCCCAAGTTCCGTGTTTGCGCGTAAGGCGACACCCGAATGAATCACGCAATCCGGCCCGATTTCCACGCCGTCGTAAAGCGTCGCATTGGGGAAAATGCGCGTGCCGGAGGCAATTTTGCAGCCGCGCCCGATGACTACATTCGCGCCGATATTCACGTCCGGGGCCAGCGTTGCCGTCGGGTCAATCACGGCGGCGGGATGGATGAACGGCTCACAAGTTGGTTCGGGGTGAAACAAACGCAGGGCGCGCGTATAAGCTAAATAAGGGTCGGCGGCGCGTAAAACAGCAATGTCGTCGCGCCCCGCGTCCATCTTGTCGCTCAGGTAAATGGCTGAGGCGGCGGTGGTTTGCACTTGGCCCGTGTAACGCGGATTGGCGAGAAAAGTCACTTGTCCGGCGGCGGCGATGTCCAACCCCGCCGCGCTTGTAATCTCCAATGTGTCGTCGCCTTCCAGCGTCGCGCCCGTCAGTTGCGCGAGTTCGGCAATATTCATGCCGCCATTTTAACCGCGACAGCACGCGAAACACCAACGCTAAAGGCAACGCGGGAAACAGCAACTGCCGAACGGCGTATTTCCCTACGGCTTGCCGCCGTGCGGTGATTAGTTATCAGAGCCGCCATGCGCCAGGTCAGTACCCTGAGCGGTAGCGACGGGCCGGACTTACTCCATCAGCGCGGTAAGATAAGAAGCGCGCACGAGATGTTTTATTCACGAAGGGGGTTCAATACCCCGCAGCTTTCTGCGCTCTGCTTTCCATCGCTTGCGGACAAGTTCGCAAGCGCACAGCGCAACGGCCTTTTAATACCCCATTAGCTTGCTGCGGGGTAGTTTATTATTTTGACCAAAATCGGCGAACTCAACCTTTTGCGTAAAGTTTATGGACAAATCGTAACGACCCCTGAAATGGAACTGCTGGCCTTGAAAAAATCGGGAGAATAAATAACCACATCTTTACCGATTCTGACTGACAGAATCTTGACCGTTACACGAATCATCGCTGGTCAATTTATTCTCTTGACAAGAAACATTAGCTGTTTCGCATTTTGTATTTGTTGCTCATCGCTAAGGAAAATCGCGCAAGGCGTATTTTGTATTGTGTAATACAAATAGCTCAAATGAGACACGTTAATAGTCTCATTTACATAGACTTATGGATACATTCTTTCTATTTGGATGTTTCCGACGCTTCGTGTACAATTAGCTGACACGCGAAAAAGGTGCGTATATTTACGAGTTAGCGGTCAGCTTATTGGACACCCTACACAAATTGATACATTCAAAAAATTAATGAAACCGACCTTAGCTAAAATAATTATCGTTGTTGCAGGAATAAGTATTTACTCTTGTAAACAGAAAAGCCAAAATTCGCAAGACAATACAGCTAAAGCAGAAAGCACAAAATCATTCACGGTAAGTAATGAAATACCTATTTGGACAAGTGGAATTCCTGACGCTGAATTAATAACAGGAATAGAAAATGACAGTAATGGAATCGTTAGAAATGTTTCTAAACCAACAATAAAAGTATTTTCACCAACTAAAGGAAATACAGGTGCAGCAGTAATTGTTTTCCCAGGTGGCGGATATACCAAAGTAGCTGTTGAATTGGAAGGTTCTGAAATATGTGAATGGTTAGCCTCAATAGGCGTGACAGGAATATTATTAAAATATAGAGTGCCTGATTCAGGACCACATTATTATAAAGATTGCCATTGTGAAAGAGACCCGATTAAGCCACTTGCATTACAAGATGCACAAAGAGCTTTGGGAATGATTCGTTCAGACGCTAAACGTTGGAATATTGACCCCAAAAAAATTGGAGTTATGGGTTTTTCAGCAGGCGGACATTTAGTTGCAGATATAAGTACAAACTATAGAAATAGAGTATATCCACTAGCTGACGAAATGGATAAAACAAATTGCCGACCGGATTTTGGAATTGTATTTTTCCCCGGACATATGACTAATCACACAAGCAACACTTATGAACTTAATAGCAAAATTCCTGTTGACAGTAATACGCCGCCGACTTTTATTTTGCAAGCAGGAAATGACCCAATAGACCCTATTGAAAACTCATTAGTTTATTTTATTGCACTTCAAAAAGCAAAAGTCCACAGCGAATACCACGTTTACGCCGAAGGTGGACACGCCTTTGGTTTGAATAGAACTATACTTGACAATCCTAATTGGAGTAAACTTCCAATAGCAGATTGGGAAGATTTATTAGAAAGGTGGTTGAAAACTATAAAAATGACAACTGAATAAATAAGAAAGCCGAACCGCTAACATTGGGTTTTGTGCAAGTTGGGCAGAAGGAATAACAATCGGCATTTTTAGTTCTACTCTACTTCAGTTCGGGCTAGACAAACATCAATCAACATTAGTTCTTATCATCAACATTTATTAACTTTACTCAGCAGCGGTTACGGGCAGACGGAATACTAATACCCAACCTGCACAAAGCCCTATTCGTTAGGTGGAACCCTATTTGGGAAACCGACTGACAACAAACTAACGGTAAAACGACCGACAAAATGCCAACGCTTCGCAAAATAAAAAGAGCTGCAATCAACCGCACAAGCCGACACAAATAACCTCATGCAAAAATCCATTGCATCGGTTTGTTGAATTTTCGTTTTGAGAATTTTAACTTTCGTTCAAAATCGTCGCGTTCTCTAAAGTTCTGCGGCTATGCCGCCGTTTTCACGAACAATGCCTAGCGCTTACGCCGAAAGCGGCGGCATAGCCGCAGAAGTCAAGGGGTGGCGTGTACGGTGAGGCACAGCCTCACCGCACGGTAGGGCGGCATAGCCGCGATGAGTTGCGCTTTCAATTACATCCAGAGGAAAAGGGCTTGTCCAAAGTAGCAGAAAGAGACAGGATTCAACAGGATTTGGCAGAATTGACAGGTTTGTCTTAACTACCCAGGTTAGTGCTACTTTTGAACTTAGCGTTCTCGTCAATCTTGAAAAATCTTGTCAATCTTGTCCAGTCCCTACTTTGCATAAACCCTGAAACGTAATTAGCCAACCAAATTTCCTTGCCGTCGCATCTTGCGTTTGTGCTATTATTCGGGCCACAAACCCGCAGAACGGTTTAGCGAGGATAAAACGATGCGTTTCTTTTTCAGTTGTGCCACTTTTATGCGCCGTTGCCTGGGCGTAGCGACGGTTACTGCTTTACTGGCGTTGGCGGCTAACGCTTACACGCTGGTCATGCGCGACGGGCGGCGCGTGGAAATCCCCGACGCTTTTGCCGTCACCGCAACCGCTTTGACTTACGAATACGCGCCGGGCCTGAGCGTGACCGTTTTCCTCGACAATGTGGATGTTGCCGCCACCGAACGCGCCAACGGCGAAGCGGACGGCAGTTTGCGCCAACGCGCGGTAAAGTCAAACATTCCCGCAGAAACCAACGCGCCCCGTAAGACAATTACCAATCAAGATTTAGCCCCTTACAAACGCGCCCGCGAAGCCTACGAAGCGGTGGAAAATAAACGCCGCGCCGCCGCCGGTCTGCCTTCGTTGGAAGCGGAACGCAACCAACGCGCCGAGGCACGCCTGCGACAAACAGATGAAGTAGCCAAAATCAACGCGCAGAATCAACAATACGAGACATACTGGCGCAATCGCGCGGCCCGTCTGCGCGAGGAAGCCGCCGCCTTAGACGCGCAAATTAATAGTTTGGCGGCGCGGCTGAACGAAACCAACGATTCGCGCAACAATTACCAAACTTATGGCGTCATCATCGCGCCTGCTTTGCCTTACAATTGGGGGCCGGGTTTTAACAATCTCAACCCCGTCACGCAAGTAAATCCGTCGGTTAACCCAAACTATAACGAACAGGTTTTCCGCCGTGAAGTTAAGCCATCTCCACGCTACGGCTACGGCTATAATTCCACCTACGTCGTCAACGGCGGCAACAATTCTGGCAGTTACGAAAGCGAACGCCTCCGCGCGCGCCTGGCCGAACTCTACGCCGAACGCGCCGCCCTCAATGCCCGTTGGGAGACGCTGCAAGATGAGGCCCGCCGCGCCGGTGCACCGGCAGGTTGGTTGAGGTAAAATCATGCCATGCCATTCGCCTTACAGTCATTAAGCAGAATATTTCTTATAGTGTTCAAGAAAAAGAATGTAACTGATTAGGTCTGGGCCGGGAGCGCACGCTTCCCAGCGTGCCGCGAACGCCGCCAGGCGTGAGCCGGTGGCACGGAGACAAGGTTTTTCCGCCAG
>JAYVJN010000161.1:0-2911 GCA_043769325.1 Acidobacteriota bacterium | reverse complement strand
AGTGTGGTAAAGAGTGTTTGATTCACACTTAAATATATCTTGTTCCACACTTTTGCGCCTCTTATTTTACCAAGCAAATTCTATGCCGCTCAGTAATGAATCTGTGGCTATACTTCGCACGGGTACAATTGGAGTATTGAGAGACGCCACAAGTCAATACCGGAAGCGGTAGCGCCCGGGTCGCAACTGAGGTGTATGGTGGCGTTAAGACAACCCCATCGCTACCACTTCGGGTACTGACTTGTTTCTCCGATTGTGACCGTGTTGAGTATAGTTATTTCGCCAACGGGAAAATCGGTTCGATGTCAACGGGGATGGCGTCCAATTTATTTAGCGCGGTTTGCATATCGGGGCGGATGACGCCGAGGTTGGTGCGCATCCGCTTGGCCGCTTCGTAGTCGCCGGTGGCTTGGATGGTCATGATTTCGCGGGTCAGTTTGGCGACGGCGGCTTTTATTTTGTCCGGCACGACGCTGAAGGTGGCGGTTTTGGGGTCGAATGTTATCGCGCCTTCGTCGGTTAAATAGTTGAACTGAATGGCTATGCCGCGCCCGTGGGATTCGTTGATGCCGAAGCGCACGGAGCGGAAGACGCTCGCCAAAAAGGTGGTGTACATCTGTTTTTCAAACGCGCGGGGGAAGACGCCTTGGTCAATCAGTTGTTGCAAGGCCCAGAGGCCGGAGATGTCGGCTTTGGCCTCTTCGAGCGTGCCGTAGTTGTCTTTGAGTTGGAGGCGCACGCTGGTTTTCTCGCCGTTGACGGTGATTTCCTGCGGCCCCAGGCCGTGCATAAGTTCGTGGCAGAGGACGTGGGTAAAGAACGCCTCAAACGATAAATCCTTCTGCGCGGCTGCGGTTAAGACCTGGCGCGAGATGGGGATGAGCGTTTTGGCGAATTTGGCTTCCTGGGTATTTTTCAGCAGCACGCGCTTGGAGCCTTTGGCGGTGACGACCTTTTCGTCGTTGGGCAGATTGAAGGCCGCCGTTTGCACGCCGCTGTTGCCTTCGCCGGACGAAAAGACCACGTTGACGACGCGAATCGGCGAACCGGGGCCGAGCTTGGGATTGCGAAAGCGCGGTTCGATGGGCAGCGCGTCCTCCAAGCCTTGCAGATAGCCGCTAAACTTCTTTAGTTTCTGGCTTTCAACTTCATCCTTCAAAGTGACGTAAGCCTCAAACGCCGCTTTGTAACCGAAAAGCCCGTCGGAATAGGTTTCGTAAGGGCCGATGGTCACGTCAATGGGCGCGTCCAAATCCATCCAGGCCACATCCGATTCGTAGTAATCATTGGACATAAAGGCGTCGGCGCGTTTGTTGAGATAATCTTTCAGCGAAGCGTTAGACGTAAGCGCGGCGGCTTCCTTGAGCAACTTGGCGGCGGGTTCCAACCATTGGCGGTATTCTTCGCTATACGGCACAGCCTTCAGTTTGCCGGCGGTGTCGCGGCGGATGGCGTAAAAGAATCCGGTGGCCTTTTCCTTGTCGGCGGGCGAGAGCGTAGCCGCCCACGTCTCAAACTCCTCTTTGGTCATGCCGTCGGGATAATGCGCGGCGGTTTCCGGTTTGGCCGGCACGCCGGGCAGAAAGGGCGAGTTGTCGTCCAGTTGCGACCAGGGGCCGTCGTTGATGAGAAAATAACGCAGACGCTCACGGCCCGCCGGCGTCTTGTCGGCTTCCAGTTTCTTCAATAAGCCTTCGTTGCCGCTCCAGGCCTGACGCAAAAACAGAGGGTCAAACAACTTCGCCGCCGCGATGATTTTCTGTAAAGCCTGGCGGTCGTTGGGCGTTAGCTTGTTCGTGTGGCCCGTGATAATGGTCGGGGAAAAACGGGCGATGCGTCGTGATAAGGGAATATCCGTCTTTTTCGCGGGTTGCGCCCAGATTGATATAGTTGCCAGCGTCGTTAGAATGGTTAGCCAGATTGTTCGTTTCATTGCAAGTCTCTCTCAAGTAAAGTAAAGCGTTGCAGACAAGATGTCTGCGAACCCGGGTTTAGTTGCTCACGTCGGCGACGATAGACCAGCCGCGCCCGTCGCGCCGCCAGACGCGCAGGTAATAACCTTTCTGCGGCGGCGTGTTGGCGTCTTCGCCAGTGGCGGTAAAACTGCCGTAGGTGTAACCCAAATCGCCGGTTTGGGCGATGTCGGCTTTGAGCGGCGTCCAGGCGTAGCGCAGGGTCTGGCCGGCGTTAAAGACCGAACGGATGGCTTTCTGGTCAACAAAAGGGAACAGCCCGTCGCGGTGCAGACGCGCATCCGGCGCGAGATATTTTAACAAAGCCTTGCCCGTGCCGGTTGTGGCGGCAGCGTTGGTCAAGTCGCGGTCAGCCGCCAGCAGGGAATTGCGCTCCGTCTCTAAGTTGAAGTCCCTGATGGCTTTGCCCTTAGCTGTTGCGCTTTTGAAAGTGACGGGGCCGCTACTGGCCGGGCCGGGCGTGGTCGTGCCAAAGTCGGCGGCTACTTTCCACGCGCCGTCGGCTTGGCGTTTCCAGACCGAAAAGTAAAAGCCGTAACTGAAGCGTTGCGTGGCTGGCGCGGATTTGTTTTCCAGCGTGTAAGGCCCGGTGGTGTAACCCAAATCGCCGGCTTGCGAGACATCGCCATACAAAGGTTGCCACTGTAAAACGCGGTCGGTACGGTTCGGCTGCGGTCTGAAAAAGGCTTTCGTGTTGGTGGGCGCGGGCGTGAAATTAATGCCGTCGTCCGCGAAAAACTCCAGAAACGCATCGCGGATGCCCTGGGTGACGGAAGCCCGCGAAAAGGCGCGTTCGGTTTCGACCAGAGTGTCCATCGGCCTGGGCGTCGGCGTGGGGGTTGGCGTCGGGGGCGGCGTGGGCGACTGCGCTGGCGTCGGGCTTGGCGCAGGTTTGGGCGTCGGTTTCGGTGTTGGCGTGGGTGTTGCTTTCGCCTTTT
>JAYVJN010000160.1:0-5730 GCA_043769325.1 Acidobacteriota bacterium | reverse complement strand
ACTGAATTCCAAGAAGAAATGGCCGTCGCCGAAAGCGCGCTGATTGACGAATACGTCCTCGGCGCGTTACCGGCGAATGAAGTGTCGTCCTTTGAACGCCACTTCCTCGCCCACCCCACGCGCCAAGCCCAACTGCGCCTGGCCCGCGCCCTCCACGCCTACGCGCAAGAAAATGCGCCGGTTATCGCCACCACCGCGCCCGCCGTTGCGTCCCCGCCGAAAGCCGGCTGGTTCGACTGGCTTCTCCGCCCGCCCGTCCGCGCCGCCGCCTTCGCCGTCTTGCTCTTAGCCGTCGGCCTCGGCGTCTGGCGCGTCTTTGTCCGCCAATCCGAAGCCCAACGCGCCACCCACGAAATCGCCGCCGCCTTCCCCCAAGACGGCCCGCTCGACGTGCGCGTCACGGGCCTGGCCCTCAACCCGCCGCCCAACATACGCGGCGCAAAAGACAGCAAAGGCGACGCCGAAAAACTCCGCCGCGCCGATTACATCCTCCTCGAAGCCCAACCCGACGCCGCCGTCGCGCACGCCAAAGGCAAACTCGCTCTCGTCCAAAAAAACTATGACGAAGCCTCCAAACAACTTGAGGCGGCCTTGAAACTCAACCCCGACAACGCCCAACTCCACGCCGACCTCGGCGCAGCCCTCCTAACTGAAGCGCGCACGCTTAACAACGATGACAAGCAAAGATTGGCGTTATTGGGAAAAAGCTACGAACACCTGAAACAAGCCCTTGACCGCAATGGCGAATTGCTTGAGGCGCGCTTCAACTACGCTCTTTGTTTACAGGAGCAAACTCTCGCACTACAGGCCAGCGAAGCCTGGCAGGAATACCTGAAACGCGACGCTAACTCCGAATGGGCAACACGCGCCCGCAGTTTCCTCAAAGAACTTGATAGCGTACAAACATCTGCCAGCCCCGAACAAATTCTCCAAGACTTTCTTACCGCCTACCGTCAACACGATGACGAACGTGCCTGGCGCATCCTAAGCCAAACCCGCGAAATGATTACCGGGCGTATGGTAGTTTTGCAATTGGCGCGAAAGTTTCTTGCGGCGGCTACGGAAGGCAGAAGTAATGACGCAGCGGGGAGTCTGGCAGCTTTTACTTATGCAGGGGAAATGGAGAAGGCGCACGGCGGCGACCCATTTGTAGCAGACCTGGCCAACTATTACAGGCGCACGGACAAAAACCGGCAACTAATCCTCAAACAAGCGCAAGCGGAGATGGATGCCGGTTATCAGGAGTGCTTGAACAGCGGCAGTTACATGGCCGCACAAAATAACTTCGTACAAGCAAAGAACCTTTTTAGCCAAGCAGATAACATCTGCGAAGCGAAAATAGCTGATTTCTGGATAGCCTACGTCACTAGCGAATCTGATAAATTACAGCGAACCATTGACGATTTACAACATTTAGCAGCCTTTTGCCGGACCAAAAAATATAAGTGGCTGGCGGCCCAGGCCCTCGGTTGGATTGGTGACAGTTATACCCTCAGCAATGAAATCTCTAAGGCTCTGGCAGTTCAGGCAGAGGCGTTAAATATGGCTGGGGCCGTAGCTGACACTTATAACCAACAGAAACTGCTTGACCAGTTTAGCCTGCTTTATAACCAATTAGGGCAATCACAACGCGCCCTTGTCTATAATCAGGCAAGCCTCTCTTTAGCTGGCCTACATCCCATCATTCTCAGGCAAGCCTGGCGGAATTTCACATACACTTCAAGCACCTTTTACCGTCTCAAAAATTATTATGCCGCCGCCGCTTTTGAAGAGGAAGCTCTGCGGTTAAACAAAGAAAAACTACACGACCCGATAATGCCTTATTCCTCACATTTGCACTTAGCCGCTGCTTATACCGAACTACAACAATACACAGAAGCCAAACAACACGCAGACTTGTGTTTGCAAGTAGCCGAATCCCGTCTGCCTAGCGAAGCCGCCAGAAAACAGATGATTGCCCGCGCTCACTTAGGATTGGGAGAATTACTCCGGCGCGAAGGCAAAGATACCGAATCATTAACTCACTATAATCAAGCCATACAACTATACGACCAGTTAGAATTCTCGCTTGGTAAATATGAAGCCCACAAAGGGAAATTGGCGTGCGCGTTAAATGCTAACGATGAGCAAACAATCCAGGCAGAGTTGGGTTACGTTCTGGATTTATTGAAGAATAATCGTAAAGCTATAACCGAATCGCAAAACCGGGATTCGTACTTTAGTAGCGAGCAGAGTGCTTACGACCTGGCCATAAGCTATGAGTATCAACGGCATAACTATCCCCAAGCCTTTGCTTATGCTGAGGACGCTCGCGCCCGCTCGTTACTGGATGCTTTACAAAGCGGTGTGACCATTAAGCAAGACCGAGAAGTAGAACCCACGCTCACGGCTGTCACAAATCCGCTCTCGCTGGCTGAAGTTAGCGCGCAGATGCCGCCGGAGGTGCAAACAGTACAATATACGGTGCTGCCGGAAAAACTGCTCATTTGGTTTATCTCTGCCAACCGCTATGAGGTAATTGAGAAAAACGTCAAACAAGCAGATTTGTCTGCGCTAGTGAACACTTATTTAGCAACTATCAAGGCTGCGGCCAAACAAGACGTAGCGCAACAAACTACCGCGCACAACCAAGCCTTAGCTCTTTATGAGGTTTTATTAAGCCCCGTTGCGCAATGGTTGGAGCCAAAGCGGGATTTGTGCATCATACCGGACAAAAGCCTCACGGGGTTGCCTTTTGCGGCTCTCATTTCCCCACAGAGTGGTAATTACTTGATGTCCGACTTTCGCGTGTTTTCCGCGCCGAGTGCCAGCACTCTTATCTTGCTCTCACAAAAGGCGCGTCAATATGCTCCGGCTGGCGGGGAAACCCTGTTAGCGATAGGCAATCCGGCTTTTAGCCGCAAAGCTTACCCGAGCTTAGTGGACTTGCCCCTGGCCGCGCAAGAAGCGCAAGCGGTTGCGCGGAACAATTATCGAAACCCTATTGTGCTTATCGGTTCACAGGCGCAACAAGAGAGCGTCCAAGCCTCTCTTGGGCAAGCAGAAGTGCTTCATTTTGCGGGCCATTATGTGGCTGATGAAACAGCCCCTTTACGTTCCAAACTGTTGCTGGCAAACGACGGCGAGGTGCCAGTCTATGAAGTTTTACAAACCAAATTCCGCAACACCAAATTAGTTACGCTTTCCGCTTGTGAAACAAACGCGGAACACGATGGAGAGGGCCTTATCGGACTATCCCGCGCCTTTCTTGCGGCAGGAGTGCCGCTCGTGGTCGCCAGCCAATGGCCGGTGGCTGAATCCGAGGCCACAATGGTGCTGATGACCAAACTGCACTACTACCGCGCTACACAACACAAGTCCACTAATGAAGCCTTGCGTCTGGCGCAAGTAGATATGCTCACCTATAGCGAAGGGCGTTACAGCAGTCCTTATTATTGGGCTGCCTTTCTCCCGCTTGGCGGCTATGCCAATTTTTGACCCCGATGAAACATTTTGCCGGATTTGCTCATTGTTAAGTGAGAAGTCAATATTTTCGGGCGTCGCCGTAATTTCCGCCGACGTTTAACCATTAACCCGTTTTGTGAGGAGAACCATTATGCCACCACTTGAACCGCCCTTTGACGGGGCCACCGCAACCATACTCATTGAAGGGCTTGCCATCTGCAGCTTTTCACCTAATCCAAATAACCAAAGAGGCGATGTGGGGTTTCTGCGTCCCGCAGACCCCGAACATAGCTTGAAACTAATCTTTGAAACCAACGATCCTAATAACCCACGTTTGGTTTTCCCTATCAGCCCTAGCGACAAGATTGTGATTGGGGCTAAAAATCAAAACGTAGCTGCTGAGCCGCTATGTACTTTTTCAGAGCTGGAGTTCAAGCAAGGTACTTTCGACCGCAAGACTCCTTTGAACAATCACCCGAAGGATTTCAGATGGACGCTTGACGTGGGAACTGTGGCTGACGAGGTTAAACAACCTCAGCCTAAGAGCACAGGCGAATCCGGCAAAATTCCCGTAACTTTCGCCTACATCTACGATGCCGTCTTCTACACCAACGACATTACTAATCAAGAGGTGGCTTTACTGCCCAATAACATGACAGATGCTAACCACTTAGACGCAAATGGGGAATTAACGCCGTTTGTCTTAGGCAAAGGCAATGTAGAAGTGGCGGCAGATATAGTGTGTAATGCAGATGGCGAAGTAACTGTTATGGTGATAGGAAGTGACGGCACTGTCAAACTAGACGAATCTCTGAAAGATTCGGAAAAGCAGGGAAAACCGCATCGGGTGAGATTACAGAACATCGAGGCCCCCAAACATATCTGGGTAAAAGATGACTTTCACTTTTACTACGAAGCTCTGGGCTTCTCGCCAGACTTTGAGGTGTGGAGCCAATGTCAATCAAGCAGCAGCGAAAGAGGGGCAGGGTGTTGTTGTCAATGCAGCCGGTTTGTGAATCTCACAGGCTTTACAGGTTATGATTCAACCAACCTCAGGCCATAAGGCCATGTCGTGCGCTGCCGGAAGGGTTCTTTACCGGGGGTTTTCCGGCGGCACTAATCGCCTGGGAAGAAAAGGAATATTGAGAAATGTGCTGTAAATGTTGTTCTAATCATTCATTGCGCCGCCCCTCTGACGATTTCGACGCGCAACGCGCTTTCCGCAACTTAGCGGAAAGCCATCTTCAAGTAACGGAAAAGGTGGCAAGTTACTTGGCCGACCCGTCCTCAAAGAAAAACCGCCTTGAACTATCCGGCTGGCTGCGTAACCACTCCGCTATCATAGTATTGCCAACGGTGGCCGGCGGCGATGAAGTGAGTCTTACTGACGCAAATACCTTTCCAGAATGCTGCGCCGTAGCCCGACACGGAGTATTTAGCCCCAATTGGTATGGTTCAGGCGTACTTATTCACCCGCGTATAGTTCTCACGGCAGCTCATCTCCACCGCGACCATGATGTTGACCTAATTGCCTTCGACACCTTGAAGTGGGACGAAGCTGCTCTAAGCAATCAGCGTAGGGCAAAAACTATCCCCCATGCGAAATTTTCTACCGACCACAGGTTTGACCTTGCAGTTATGATCTTAACCTCACCTGTGCCGGATATTGTCAAACCAATCCCAATAGCGAATACGCAAGAAATAGATGCGGCCCGCGAGGTCATTCTGGTTGGTTTTGGGGCCGCTGACAATATGGGGCAAACTAAAGACGGGATAAAGCGGGTAGCCGGTGAAAGAGAAGATAATAGAGCTCTTATTACAAGCAGAGATTCCCTGCAATTTGTAGCCGGCGGAAGTGGCGTTGATACCTGCCCTGGTGATAGCGGCGGCCCTGCTTACATTAAAGTGGACGGAAAACTAAAACTAGCCGGCATTACCTCACGCGGAGTGGCACAACCTGACAAGTGCGGGCAAGGTGGCTTTTATGTCCGCGTTGATGCACATCTTGGTTTCATTAACCAAGAAGCCGCCGGCATTGCTGTCTTCAGCCCGTAACACAAGTTATTTCTACGCTGGCGCTGCCAATAAAAAATATCTCACTGTTTCAATGTACAAATTATGCTCTTCTTCCAAAATCCGGATTGAGAGCGTTTCTTCGGTGTCGCCGTCTAAGACCGGCACGGCGCGTTGGGCTAAAATGGGGCCGGTGTCGAGGCCCTCGTCCACGAGGTGGACGGTGCAGCCGGTGATTTTGACGCCGTATTCGAGGGCCTGGCGTTGGGCGTG
>JAYVJN010000159.1:0-22387 GCA_043769325.1 Acidobacteriota bacterium | reverse complement strand
GACGCCCAACGCGGCCAGGAGAATTTTCTGCCTTACCCCGTGTTCACTTTGCTGGAAGAGGCGCACCGTTTCGCGCCCGCCGGGGCCAGCGTCGTTTCGACCAACATTCTCAAGCAAATCTTGTCCGAGGGCCGTAAATTCGGCGTCGGCATCGGCCTGATAACGCAACGGCCCGGCAAACTTGACCAGGATGTTTTGTCGCAGTGTATGACGCAAATCATCATGCGTATCGTCAACCCGATTGACCAGGACACCATCGCCAAATCCGTCGAAGGCGCGGGCCGCCAACTCCTGGACGAACTGCCCGCGTTGACCAAAGGCCAGGCCGTCATTAGCGGCGTCGGTGTCAACACGCCCGTCATGTGCCGCGTGCGCCCGCGCCTCACCAAACACGGCGGCGAAACTTTTGACGCGCCCGCCGAATGGCTCCACTGGTATAACCGCGACGAACAGAACAAACGCGCCCAAGACAACACCTTCCTCATCAATCGCGGCCCCACTAAACCCAGCGAAAAAATCGGCGGCATTCCGTTGTGATATAGTTAAAAAGAGGAGCGGATATGAACCAACAAGTTACTCTTAATGTTTCCGAACAAGTAATACGCCAGGCGGCGCAGGTAGCCACGCGCACACACAGGCGGGTTGAGGATATTTTGTCATCCTGGCTGGAAATAACGGTCAAAGAGCGGCCCGTCGAAGAGTTACCGGATGATGCGGTGTTGGCCCTCACCGACTTACAACTTCCCGCCAGACAACAAGCCAAGTTAAGCCGCCTACTTGAACGCAACCGTGAAGGAGGCTTAGACGCTGCCGGCCAAATTGCTTTAGACGACTTAATGCGCGTTTATGAAGCGGGCCTGTTGCGTAAATCCCAAGCCTTGCGCGTTGCCGTGCAACGAGGACTTATCGCCCCTCTCACCGCATGAATTCCGCACACATCAGCGACGCCGTTCGCGCACATATCCGCGCCTCTGCCGGTCACCGTTGCGGCTATTGCCTGAGCGCACAACGCTATGTGGTGATGGGTGTGTTGGAAATTGAACACCTCATCCCGCGTTCGCTGGGCGGCAGCGATGAGGAGAGCAATTTGTGGCTTTCGTGTGGCCTCTGCAATCGCTTTAAGGGACAGCAAATCGAAGCCGTTGACCCGCCGGAAATCTCGGCGCGGCTGTTCAATCCACGCGCCGACCTGTGGCATGAACATTTTCAGTGGCAAGCTGGCGGCGTAATGATTCAGGGAATTACAGCGACGGGCCGCGCAACGGTTGTAGCCCTCAAACTCAACAACGAAATCGCCCTCACCGTCCGGCACAATTGGGTAGATGCTGGCTGGCATCCACCCTCAAACTAACCATGCGCACCGACGAAGAAAAGAAAGTGGGATTATGAAGCGGACAAACGCGCCAACTTGCCGGATACACAAATCAACCAAGGAATGGCAACCCGCCATCTTTGAATATAGCGAAGACGGCATTACAGTCAGCTTTCCCAACGTCTATGCCTGGGTTTGCCCACGCGATGGCGAAGCCTCTTTTACACCCGCCACAACGGACGAACTGCTTCTTACCGTGCGTGATTTGCTGGCCTCCGCCCAACGCGCCAAGACACGCCATTCCGTGCTGACTGAATACATAGTTTCGGTTAGATAACGCTCTTCTCATCAATCGCGGCTCCGGCAAACCAACCGAAAAAATCGGCGGCATCCCTTTGTAATATTCTGTGACACAAGGGAATACCGCCGCACGAGTGAATTTCTAACGAACAATGAACCGCGTCGGCGCAACGACAGCGCGTGATTCGGGGTTGTAGTAATCGTACAACACCGAGGGCGCGGTCTGGGCGTTGAGGCCGTAGCGCGGGCGGAATTTGAAATTAAACACCGTGTTTTGCCCGTAATACGGCCAGACATAAACGGCCACGCGGTCGGGCAGCGCGTCGTAGCGATTGATGCGCCCGTCTTTTTGCGCCTCTTCGAGCGAAGCCAGGTCAACATCCGCGCCCGGCGGGAGGCCGATTTCCGCCAGCAACATACCGTAACCGTAACCCGCGCGCGTCACGCGGACATTGCAGGTTACGGCGTCGCCGGGGTGAGTTTCCGTTTTGTCATAACTGACGTTGAGCCGTAAATCGCCGCTCGGTTCGCGTTGATGCCAGGGGACGTAATAATTTGCCACCGCCTGGGCCGAAGCGGGCGGCGCGTTCGGGGCGCGGTTCACCACAATGACGTTGCGGCCCGGTTTCAAGTAGGCCGCCACATCCAGCAGCACGGGAGCCACTGCGCGGCCCGGCGGCGGCAGAGTTAGCGCGCCGGCATTCTGGCCGTTGACCAAGACCGTCGCCGGTTGGTCGCCGGCGTCTTGGGCGGCGGTGATTTGGCCGAGCAGCGCGTCCAGCACATTGGCGGTGGCTTGGGTGGAATGCCAGACGCCGTAACGATCTTTGTTTTTCAAGAGATAGAACAGGGCGCGGGAAATCAGCGCGGAGTCGGCGGGGTCAGCCTGTTGCGCCAGGGCTTGTAACGCCAGCGCGGTGGTTTCGATGTCGCCGGCCAAGCCCCAGCCATAAAAGGGCGTGCTGCCGTTGGCCGTCCAAGAGGTCGTCGTGGCGTCTGTGCGGGCCAATTCGCGCAGACGCGCCACCGCGCGGGCCGCCTGGGGTTTGTCGCCCAGGGTTTGCGCCGCCAGCGCGAACGAGGCGAGAAAATAGGCGTCTTTGGTGTTGGCCGTCGCCGGCGCAAGATAGGCCAAAGCCTTTGACGGCGCGGTTTTGCTTTCCGCTTTGGCCAGGACGCGGGCCAGGTAAGCCGTCAGCGCGCGGCTGCGGGCTTCGTTTTCTGCCTGGTCGCCGTATTTGTTGACGGCCCAGGAACCGTCGGCCTGTTGCTGCCGGATGAGCCAATCGCGGGCGGCGTCGGTAACGTCGTCGTCCACGCCGACAAAGCCTTGCGCGTCAGTCAGAAAGCGAAGCGCGTAAGCGGTCAAAGCTAAATCGGGGTCGCCTTCGCCCCAATAGGTGAAACCGCCGGAAGCGTGGCGATAATTGAGCAAGCGCCGGTAGCCTTCGCGCAGGTAGCGTTCGGCCTGTTCGTGTTGCGGAAACTTGCCGCCCACGCCGCGTTCGTAACGCAGAATCAACAAGTTAGGATAGGTTGAGGAAATCGTCTGCTCGCCGCAACCGTGCGGGCGTTGGAGCAGCCCCGTGACGCTTTCGCCGACGTGCGCCATCAGATTGGGGTAAACCTTGACCTGGCCCTTGAGCGAATTGGGGATGGCGTCGGCCCGCACATCCAGCAGAAGCGTGGCCGAATCAGAGAATAACGCGCTGTCGGCGGCGGCTAGTTCCTCGCCGTCGGGATGGACGGTGACGGGCTTTTCGATGGCGTCGCCGGCTGAAACGCCGAGGGCCGTGACGCGCTGTTTGCCGTCGGTGACAGGGGCCGTCGCGCGGAAGGGAAAGAAGACTTTAGCCGCGTCGCCCGCCGGCGCGTTGGCGCGTTGCGTGGCCGCGCCGAGCAGGGAAAACCAGTTTTCCGGCTTCATATTCACGCTCACGGCTTGCGGTTTTTCCAGGTAGTTGCGCAACACGACGGGCAGCGTGATTTCGTCGCCCTGGGTCAGAATGCGCGGCGGGTCGTGTTCGGCAAAGAACGGCTGAAAGGCGCGTAAATCCTGTTCCGCCAAGCCGATTTGCCCGTCCACGGTGGAGCCGATAACCGACATTCGCCAGGTCGTGATGTTGTCAGCGAACTTGAATTTTAGACGCGCCCGCCCGCCCGCGTCGGTGATAAGCTCCGGCTGCCAAACCAGCGTTTCGGGGAAATACTCGCGTAGGCGCGGCGTGGCGATTTGTGGCGCAGCACCCGTTGCGCGGCCAAATTCGGCGGTAAAACGGCGCGGGTCGGCTGGCAAAGCGGCGATGTTAGTGGTTGTGGAAGTCGTTGACAAAGAGAAGTTTACCCCGGCATCGTCGCTGGCGGCAGTGACATCGACGGTTGCTGACGCTGCGCCAACTTGAAGCGTGGCGTCCAGTTGGGTTTTGGTCGCGGCTTTGACCAGGACGTTGGAGAAAACGGAAGGGTTGAACCCTGGTGAGTTGACGCGAACCTGATAGACGCCCGGCGGCAGTTTGGCGAGTAAATAAACCCCTTCGGCGTTGGCTTCGGTTTCGTAAATTTCATTGGTGACGGCGCGGGTAGCAGTGACTTTGGCTCCTGGGACGAATGCGCCGTTGGGGTCGGTGACGATGCCGCCGATGGCCCCGCCCACGCCGAACCAGACGACGGCGGGTTTGGCGGCGTTGTTTTGGCCTGGCACGAGAGATTGTTCGGTGACGTAGGCGTTGGAGGCAAAGACGGGAAAATCGTCGCCGGTTTTCTCTTTACCGTCGGGGCCTGGGCTGTAAAGCCTGACAGTAAAGGTTTTCTGGGTCGCGGGGGCGAGCGTGACGACGTTTTGGCCGGTTTTTCCGTATTCGGCGCGGGTTTCCACGACGGGTTTGTCGGCGGGGCGTTCGACGACAGCAAACGCGGCGAAATAACTATTGCCCCAAGGGTCGCGCAGACAGTCGAGGCCGATGTCGGCGGTTTGCAGGGCGGCGCGTAACTCCTCTGTTTTGAGCGGGTAACGCTGGTTCATTTCGAGAAAGCCAGTCAACGCGCCTTCCATGCGGCGGCCCAATTCGGCAAAGTAGTCAAGGCCCGCTTCGGCGACGGTTAGGTCGTCTTTGTCCGGGCCGGCGCGGTTGGGGCCGTCGCTGCTGACGCTGAGGCGGTGGCGCGCGCCTTCCACCCAGAATTTGAGGCGGTAAGGTTGGCCCCAAGGGTCGCGTAGGGCGTCGAACTGCACGCCCAGACGCTGCAACTCGTTTTTGAGCGTGGCGGCGTCTCGCAGGTAGGCCCCGGTGCGCTCGTGGTATTGCTGCGCGGCGCGGGGCACGGCGTCGCGGTAAGCTCCGAAATAGGGCCGGCTTTCGCTCAGGGCCGTGAGGTCGTCGCCGGTTTGCGGCTGTTTGTCGGGGCCGGTGCTGTAAATTTCGAGGTGTTCCTCCGCGCCGTTGACGCTAAACGCGGCGCGGTAGGGTTGGCCCCAAGGGTCGCGCCAGGCGTCGTAGTTGAGTTTGGCTTTGGCGGCGGCGGCGCGCAGTTCGTTTTCGTTGCGCGGGTAGCTGTAATCTTGCGCGTAACGCTGATTGAAGACTGTCTGCAAAGGCTGAAACTGCCGCCGCAGCGAATCGCTGTAAGCCGCATCAGGCTCGGTGTCGAAATTGTCGCCGTTAAAGGTCTTGGGCGAGTAGTTGAAACTTTCCTGGTTGAGCAGCAATTCCGCCGCCAGCAGCATTTCGGGCGTGAAAGGCTTTTGCAAGTCTAATTTGTTCAACCCGTTGCGCGTCAGATTGCCCAAACTCCCGCCGTGATTTTGGTTGGCAAAGCCCCATGCGCCGCCAAACTCCTGATTTGTGCGGGCGCGTTCGGCGACGGCCTGGTCGAATATCACCACGCCCAACGCGCTTTCCGCCGCCTGGCCCGACGGCGCGCGGACGCTGAAATCAACCTGCGCCTCTTCGCCCGGCTGATGCGTCGGGCTGTCGGGCCGGATGTCCAATTTTAACTCTGTGTCGCGCGGGTAGAGCACGGTAAAACCATCTTGCGGATGGTTGTAATTCTCCGCGCCGGTGTAAGCGGCCAAGCGCAGTTCGCCGTAAAACTCCGCGCTGTAAGGGATAGTGAATGCGCCGTGCCCGTTCTTGAGCGGCACATCGAAGGAACGCAGCAGCGAATTGCCGCGCAGCAGGTCAAGCGACACGCGGGCGTCTTTTTCTGTGGCCTGTAAAGCTATTTCGATGGGTTCGCCGGCGCGGTAGAGCGATTTAGCGGCGGTCATGCGCACCTCGTTTTCGTTGTGGAAATAGAAGTTTTCGTTGTGGCGGCCCGTGTTGCCTGGCGCGTCGCGGGCTTCGAGGAGTAGGTCAAACTCGCTGCCCCCCGCGTCTTCCGGTAACTGCAAGCCGTTGGTTTTGGCGACGCCGTAAGCGTTGGTGGTGATGGTTTGCAAGACCGGAGTGGCAATTGGCTGGCCTTCTTCGCCGCCGATAAAGCGGCGCATCGTAATGGCGCAGTTAGGGGCGGGAACGCCGTCAGCGTAAGAGGCCGCGACGTAAAATTCCAGTGGCAACGATGGGTGTTGCCGGTAACGCCCGCCGCGTTTGACCAGGTAAAGGTGTATGGAATCAAGCGTTACGCGCAGATTGAAACGGCGTTGTTCGGTGCGCCGCGTGGTCGGGTCGGTGTAATAGGCGGCGTAAGAATAATCGTGGAAACGCTCCGAACCGTTGTCTTTCAATGATTCGTGAAACTCCCGCAAATCCAGCCGCGCCGTGTAGCGGCCTTGCTCGTCGGTGTCGCCTTCTTGGGTGTCGGCTTCGCTGATGTCCCACTTCTGTTTTTCGTAGTCCCAACGCCGCGACTCTTCGCGCACCAGGCGCGCGTGGCCCCGCTTGACGGGTTGGCCGAACAGATAATCCGCGCTGATAACTATTTCGGCGTTCTGGCCCGGCAGATAATAGGCGCGGTCAGGCTTGGCTGTGACGACGAAATTGGGCAAATCGTAACGGCTGACGCGCACCATTTGCCCGCCAATTTGATTGTCGTCGTCGTCTTGAATTTCAATCGTGTAATCGCCCAATTTTGCGCTGTCGGGAATCGGCCAATCGGCTTTGACAATGCCGAAACGAGAGGTTTTAGCGGCAGACTGAAACACCTTTTCGCCGCGTTCGTCATCAATTTCGATGGTGACATCCGCATCGGCGGCGGCGCGTTTGCCAGGGGTGAGCACAAGGGCGCGGACATGGAGTGTCTGGCCCGGCTGGTAGAGCGTTTTGTCGGTGGAGGCAAGCGCGCTCAGGCGCGTGTCAAGGTCAAATTCGCTTGTGGCAGTCTGCTCCACATCGCCGCGCCGCGCCTTGATGTTGATGTCAATGTCGTCGTCTTTTATCTGCGCCGGCAGAAGGAAATCCAGGGCGGCGTATCCTTGCGCGTCGGTCTGCGCCTGCGCGGTAATGGTCTTGCCATCGCCGTCGCTGTATTCCAGTTGGCCCTCGATTTTCAGGCCGGCCAGAGGTTTGCGCGTCGCCGGATGCACAGCCCTGGCCCGCGCGCGGTAGTTCTGCCCGGGCTGGCCGCGTTCCGCCGCGCTCACTTTCAAGTTGAACAAATCAGGCGTGATAGACGACAATGAAAGGACGCCTTCGCAGCCCGCCGGCACGGATTCGGTAGGCTCGCTGGTCGTGTTCACGCGGTAACGCAGACGATACCAGGGTAGTTCGCTCTGTGCGCGTGAGGACAAATCCTCGTACTTGAAAGGCAATGTCAGGGAAATTTCGTTGGCGCGGCTCGACAACAGCAGGGCGCGTTCGCCAACAGCCAGGACGCCATCGCCGGCGTCCAGCAATTCGACGCGCGCGTTGGCCGGCAGATTTTGTCCGGCGGGGTTGATGATTTTTAGCGTTACTTCGGTGCGGCCATTGGCGAAACGCACCCGCGCGGCGGCTTCGTCCAGGCGCAGCGCGTTGTCGGCTAAGGCATAGTTGGCGAAGATGATAGAAAAGCCTACGAACAGGCACACGAATACAATTTTACCAAGACGGCTCATGGGGAGAGTCCTCCAATATTTTAATGAATTAGGGAAAGGAGACGCACTTGTGATGGCAAGGTTGTGGGGCGGGTTGCCCGTGCGCCAGTAAAAAGATTTTCGGGCGTTGGGAAACGGGAAGAAGTGGGGGAGTGGGGGAGTGGGGGAGAAACGCGCTGCGTGAAAAAAATGTTTCCCCCGTCCCCTGTTCTCCGTTCCCCGTTCCCCGTTCCCTATTCTCCGTTCCCCGTTCCCTATTCTCCATTCTCCATTCTCCATTTAGTACGTTGCGCTTTCCTGTTGCTTTTGTTAATTTTGGCGGGTCGTAGGCCCCTACTTAGTAACACGCCAGAAATAAGTTTACCCACATTGCGGAAGCCCGCACTTAGTCAAGGGCGTCAAACATGGCACACTTACTTCGTGCGTGTTTCTGCAAGATGATTGCTGGGTCAGGTTATTTTATTCGCGTTACTTAAAATAAAATTTCCTATCTGAGCGAAAAATCTTCTGTCGGATGTGTGAGAAAACGTGCTAAACTGTGCGTCGGTTTGTTGTTGTTGCCTTAGCCGCAATATATTCCGGTTCTCATCCTTATCACGCCCCAGACAAAAGCCAGTTGCCAGTCTCAGGAATCTAACTGAATGATGACATTTGAAGTGTCTCAAAGTGAGGAAGCGCGTCTCGCTGCGCTCCGGCATTACGAGATTTTAGATACTCCTCACGAAACCTCGTTTGACGAAATCGTTATGCTGGCTGCGCAAATCGGTCAGGCACCCGTGTCTCTGCTGAGTTTTTTTGACGAAGAGCGGCAATGGGTTAAAGCCGCATATGGTTTTGCCGCCGCCAGTCTGCCGCGCACGCAATCGCTCTGCGCCCAAACCATTCTGCAAGATACGCCGCTTGTTATTTCCGACGTTCGCACCGACGAATATTTTCGCCACACGCCGCTCGCTGCCCCTCTGCGTGACATCCGTTTTTATGCCGGCGCGCCTTTGCTGACGCCGGACGGCATGGTTATCGGGACGCTCTGCGTCATGGATCGGTTCCCGCGTTCACTCGCGCCCCGCGTGCGCCAGGCGTTAGTCGTGTTGGCCCGCCAGGTTATGCGCCAGCTAGAGTTGCGCCGCCAATTACGTCAAGGGCGCAACGGCAACACAAACTCTTATACTGAAGTAATCGCGCCACTGCCCGAACCCGCCAAACCAACGGAAACACAAGAACTAACAGAACAATCCGCTTTTTACCGCGCACTCTTTGCCCACAACGCCGCTTATCTTTGCGCGCACGACCTGGCGGGCCGTTTGATTGCCGTTAATCCGGCGGCGGCGGCGGCTTTAGGTTGCGTTGCCGGGGAACTCGCCGGACGAACGCTAGAGGAATTCGTCGCGCCCGCAACACGCCCTTTGGTGGCGGATTTTCTCGCCCAAATACAGCGCGACGGCGCGGCTCAGGGTTTACTGCGCGTCACTGATAAAGACGGAGCGGAGCGCACCTGGTTTTACGCTAATGTGTTACACGAAAAGGACGGGCAAGAGCCGCTGGTTATCGGCTGCGCTTTTGACGTAACGGCCCAAAGAGCATTGGAGCGTGAGTTGCAAACGGGGCGTCGCCAAGCCTTAGAGACGGCCCGCGTGAAATCCGATTACCTGGCAAACTTCGGCCACGAAATCCGCACGCCGATGAACGGCATCGTCAGTATGGCGCACTTGTTGGCGCGCACTGAATTGAGCGCAGAACAAAAGACTTATCTTGATTTGATACGCGACGGCGCAGACACCCTCGTAACATTCATCAACGACTTACTTGATTTTTCCAAACTTGAGGCCGGCATGATGCGGCTGGAAACAGTATCCTTTGCCTTGCTGGGTTTGGTCGAAAATACCGTCACGATGTTTGCCGCACAAGCCCAGGCAAAAGGCGTAGAACTGGCGTTTATAGTGGCTGCTGACGTGCCGGCTTACCTGCAAGGCGACCCGGGCCGTTTGCGCCAGATTCTCAACAATCTCATCAGCAATGCCGTCAAGTTTACCGCGCAAGGCGAAATCGTCGTCCAGGTTGAGAGAGCGGCGGCGCAGACGGACGAGGTTTCCGTGCGTTTTACCGTGCGCGACACCGGCAGCGGCATGGACGAAGAATTTTTGCCACATCTTTACCAAGCTTATACGCAAGCGCACGCGGCAACGGCGCAACGCTTCGGCGGGACTGGTTTGGGCATGGCGATTGCCAAACAATTAGTGGAAATCATGCAGGGACACATCGAAGTTGAAAGCGCGGTTGGACAAGGCACGACGTTTAGCGTCACGTTGCCGTTTAGCCGCCAGACGGAAACCGACACAGCCCCAACCGCCGGCCCGTTACCCGATTGGCAAGGCCGGCGCGTGCTGATTGTGGACGACAATAATGTCAGCGGCTCTATTCTGCATCGGCAAATAACGGCTTGGGGCATGGCCCCGGTCAATGTGTCGGCGGCGGCGGAAGCCATCACCGTGCTGCGCCAAGCCGCGCAAGCGGGTGAACCTTTTACGCTGGCAATTCTTGATTGCGAAATGCCCGAAATGGACGGCATTGAGCTGGCCCGAATGATTCACGCCGAACCGGAATTTGCCATGCTGCCGATGATTCTCTTAACGGTTTTCGGTTGGCGCGGGCAAGGCCAGGCGGCCCGCGCCGCCGGCCTCGCGGCTTATCTGACCAAGCCGGTGCGCCAGGCGCAACTCTTTGAATGTCTCATCACCGTGTTGGGCCTCCGCGAAGAAGCTGCGCCGGATGCGCCTAAACCGTTTGTCACCCGCCATAACTTACGCAATTACACGCCTTTATCGCAGCCCTGCCGGGTGCTTCTAGTCGAGGATAATCCGGTTAACCAGCAAGTAGCCGTCCACCAGCTTTACAAACTCGGTTACACCGCAGACGTTGCGAACAACGGGCGCGAGGCTTTGTCGGCTCTCGCGGAACATGAATATGACGTGATCTTGTTGGATTGCCAGATGCCGGAAATGGACGGCTACGACACCGCCGCCGCCATCCGCAAAGATTCATCCCAACATCCGTTTATCGTTGCTCTGACCGGCTACACCGGCGCGGAAGAACGCGCCAAATGCCTGGCTGCCGGCATGGATAGTTATCTCTGCAAACCGGTTGACATCAGCGAGTTAGCGCGCGTCTTGGAAAATCGTGATAGCTCTTTAAGGGAAGCCGTCGCAGAATCTGAGCCGCTTGTTGAGGTCGTGGAAGATATTGTCACGGAGTCAGTTAGCCCATCCGCGCAAGCGACGAACGAACCGGAAACAGTTGCGGAAGAGGTTGCGCCGCCCGCGCCAGAAGTGGTTGCGATGGATGAAAGCGCAGTCGTAGCGGAAATCCCGTCTGCCGTCAGCGAAATTGTTGCGGAAGCTGAAGAAATGGCGGCAAAAGCAGCACCGCCACAACCTGAAGAAATCGCTCCTGTAAGGGCTGCGCCGGAAAATGCGCCCCAACTTGTTGAAGTTCTGCCAACAGTGGATTTAACGGTTTTGGCGCGGCTGATTTCGCGCAATGGCACCCTCAAACCCGCGTTGGCGATTGAACTGATTGATATTTTCTTACACGATGCCGCCGCACACCAAGCGGCTTTGCTTGAGGCTTGGCCCTTACGCGACACGGAGTCCTTGCAGCGCGCTTCGCATACCTTAAAGAGCAGCAGCGCGAGTATGGGCGCAAAACAACTGGCAGAAATCTGCGCTAACTTCAATAAACAAGTCGCTGCCGCTAAATTCAAGGAAGCCGGGAAAACCCTGAAATCATTAAAACGCGAAACGGAGCGGGTTTGCGCCGCCCTCCGCACTGAACGCGAAAAACTGGCGCAGTAAACTTAAAATCCCGCGCTACTTCCCTTCGATTTTACCCGTCATTTCCACCAATTTGTCGAGCCGCTTTTTGGCTTCAACGGCTTCGGGGCTGTTTGGATAACGCCGTGTGATTTCGCGCCAAACTGTGCCGTCGTAATGAAAACGCTTGGCTTTTTCGTCAAAGGTGAAGCGCACTCCGGCGCGGTTGTAGCGGTCTAAACCGTTGTAATTCAGGAAATAGCTAAACACCGGCGCACCCCGCGCGGACATCTCATCTTCGGCCAAACGGCGTCCCGCATCACGCGAAAGCTTTGCGGCGGCGGTTTCCGCAGCATCGCCCAAGAGCAACAAACCCGCCGGACGGCGCGGCGACACGGGAAACCAATCAACAAATAAACGCGCCCGCGAGATGCGTTCAAAATCGTCGGAGGCTTGGACGAATTCCCAAGTGCGTTCGTCATCGCCGGAGCGCACCGGCGTTGCCACCGCTTCGGCTTGCAGCCAGCCGCTGGTGCGACGTGAAAGGAAGATACGGTAAAAGGTTAAACCGTCAGGCGTTTTTTTCAAACCGCTGACGGCAACGACGCGCCCGCGGCTCAAGCGTTGCAACAATTTCGCCGTTAAACTCGGCGCGTCACGCAAAGCCGACAAACGCTCGTCAATAACCACCGCGCGCGGCCCCACTTCGGGCAACTTAGGCGTCTTGCGCACCTGTGCCGGCAAAGTCGTAATAAAACCTAAAAGCAAGAAACATAAACAGCAAACGCGAGTCGAGTGCAGAGTTGGGAAGCTCCGTCGCATGGGAGTAACTCCTTGTCAAAGTAAGATGTGGACAGAAAGAATACTAGCATGAGTTGGGCGGCAAGGGAAAGCGCAAGACAGATTGTTCCGGCAAATCAACCGCGCCGGACAGAGAAAACCGCAAATCGTAAACCGTGAACAGAGGCTGAAAGCTATGTCGTTTCAACACTTCGCCCCGGTTCACGGTTGACGGTTTTATTTGCGCTACGGCTTATGGTAATTCGGATAGACCGGCTTGGGCGGTTTTTGTGACGGCGATTTTTGCAGCGCGTCGAGCACCGTCTGGACGGCCTTTTCGAGTTGCAAATCGCGCCCTTGACGCCAGGCCGCCGGGTCTAGTTCGACCTCAACATCCGGCGCGACGCCTTTGTTTTCCACGTCAAACTCGCCGGCGTTGTTTTTGAAGGCCACGCGCGGGGCCGAAACATTGCCGCCGTCAAGCAGCGTCGGGTAATCGTAAATCCCGACGAGGCCGCCCCAGGTGCGTTTGCCCACCAATGGGCCGAGTTTGGCGAAACGAAAATAGTAAGCAATCGCGTCGCCGCCGGAGGAGGAATTTTCGTTGATAATCATGGCTTTAGGGCCATAGATGCCACTCGCGGAAGTGGCGAAATCGTCGCCTTCGCGGGTCGCCCATGAGTTCATCAACTGCCGCCGCATGGCGTCAATAATGTAGTCTGCCGCTGAACCGCCGCCGTTGTAGCGGTCGTCAATGACTACGGCCTCTTTATCGTTTTGCGCATAGTAGTAGCGGTTGAAATTGCTGTAACCCGCGCCGCCGGTGTTGGGCAGATAGACGTAGGCTACGCGCCCGCCGCTCAATTCGTAGGATTTGCGCCGGTTGCCTTCAATCCACGCTAAGTTACGCAAGCCCTGTTCGTTACCGATGGGAATGACAGTTACGTCGCGCGCGCCTGTGCCGTCAGCGTTGGGGCCGACTTTGAGCAGCGTTTGCTTGCCCGCCGTGCCTTCAAAAAACTTGAAAACATTATCCGGCGGTTTCACCTCGCGCCCGTTGACGGCCAATAAAAACTCGCCCACCTTGACGTTGACGCCCGGTTGCGTGAGCGGCGCGCGGAGCTGCGGGTTCCAGTTTTCGCCGTTGAAGATGCGCGCGAATTTATAACGCCCGTTTTCCACCGCGTATTCCGCGCCGAGCAAACCGCCGGGAACCGTTTTGGCTTGCGCGATGTCGCCGCCGCCGACATTGTGATGTCCGATGACCACATTGCCCATCATTTCGGCAAATAGGTAGTTCATATCCTGGCGGTGCGCCACGCTGTCTAGATAAACGCTGTACTGTTTTTCGGCTTGCGCCAGGTTCAGCCCGTGGGCGTTCGGGTCGTAGAGAAAATCGCGTTGGACGCGCCAGATTTCGTGGTACATCTGCCGCCATTCGGCCATCGGGTCAACCGCCACTTCGAGCGCGCCGGTATTTATCGCGCCCTCGCCAGGCCGGAACGGAATAAACGTGGAAACGATAAACCAACGCGGGCCTTGCTGATAGAGCATTTTCTCGCCGTTGGCGGCCACGTCAAATCCGTTGATGCCATCCAAAATCTTGTCGGTCTTGCGTTTCGCCAGGTCGAATTTATAGACCGCCGCGCCCGCCGCATCTGGCGTGGGCGGCGCGGCCTCGACTAAAAAGAGCGTGCCGGATTTGCCGGAGTATGCGCCGATAAAATTACGTGCCGGCATCGGCAGAGACAAAATGCGTTGGTCAACGCCCTCAAAGTCAATCTTGACCGCCGCCGGCTTCTTGTCGCTCTGAGTCCCGCCTTTAGGCGGCCCTGCGGGTGGCCCGATTGGTTTGTCTCCGGCTCCGGCTTCGGGTTTCTTCTCTTCTTCGACCTTTTCCTCGTCGCTTTCCGGGGCCAGCGGCGACGGGTCATCCTTGCTCAAAACAATGACGTAAGCGTTGCGCGTGACTTGAAAGGGAAAGGTGGACATATCCAGCCAGCCGGTGGTCGGGCCGTTGTTGGTGCTGGCGGTGAAAAAGATATGTTTGCCGCCTTTGTCGAAAACGGCATAGCGGGCATCGCTCAGGCCATCGGAGAGTTGGCGCGATTTATTGTCTTCCAGGGAATAGACCTGCACCGCGCAGAGACGGTTTTTCAACTGCTTCGTGTAAACAATCCAGCGGCTGTCCGGCGACCAATCAGGATCCATCACGCGGAAAGGGTTTTCGTAAGTATTGGTGTCAACTTTGACCGGCGTTCCCTTGTCAATGTCCACATACCAGAGATTCAAACGCTTATCCGTGAACGCCACTTTTTTGCTGTCCGGCGACCAGACGGGCGAATAGAAATAGGACGAAGGGTTGCCGAGGCTAATTTTCTTGGTTTCCGCCACTGTGCCTTGCCCGCGCAGATGCAGCGCGTATTCGCCCGATTCATCGGAAAAGTAAGCAATCCATTTGCCATCGGGCGACCAGGCCGGGTCGCGTTCGACCACGCCGGAAGTGTTGGTCAGGTTGCGCGCGTCGCCCTTTTCGGCGGGAAAGGTGACGATTTCGCCGCGCCCTTCAAAGACGGCCCGCGCGCCAGTAGCGGAAAGCCGCGCGTTGGTCAGGCTGTCGCCCACCTTTTCATAACGCGGACGTAGGCCCGGCATATCGCCCTGGAGCGTGACGCTTATCTTTTTCGCCGTGCCCGAAGTGGTATCGAAAAGGTGTAGCGCGCCGAACTGCTCGATAACAATCGCGCCCGGGCCGGCAGACATTGACTTGAAATCCAGACCCGTGTTTTTCAGGGCTTCGCGCACCTTTTTGGTCTTGGTGTCATAAACCCAGAGGCTGACCGCGCCGGTTCTGTCAGAGAGGAAATAGACCTTGTCGCCAATCCACAAAGGGTTGAAGTCGTTGGCGTTTTCGTGCGGCACTTTCTCCACGTTGGAATCACTCAGATTTGCCAACCAGATGGGCGTGGTGCGCCCGCCGCGATAGCGTTTCCAGACGGTAAAGGCCCGCGAAACCGGCACATACGCCAGGCGCGCGCCGTCTGGCGAATACGAAGCGTCCGCGCCCTGCGGCAGAGGGATTTCCATCTCCGGCCCGCCTTCTGCCGCGATGGTGAACAAACGATTAAACGGCCCGTAACTGTTACGGTTTGAGCGGAAAAGTATCTGCTTGCCATCCGGCGACCAATTTTCCGGCACATCGCCCGCCGGATGCCAGGTCACGCGGCGCGGTGTGCCGCCGCTGGCCGGCATGACATAAATGTCCAGATTGCCGTCGTAATCGCCGGCGAAGGCCAGCCAGTTGCCGTCGGGCGAAAAGAGCGGTTTCGTTTCAACGCCGATGCCTGTCGTCAGGCGTTGCGCCGCGCCGCCTTCGCGTGGCGCGCTCCACAAATCACCGGCGAAAACAAAGACCAGTTGCGAACGGCTCACCGTCGGCTGCTGCAACAATAAGGGTTTGGCTTCCTGCGCCCGCAAATTCACGCAAGCACACGCCAAAAGCAACAAAAACAAGGAGAATCGCTTCATTATTCGGTAACCTCAAAAATTAGTTTTTATCCAACGAAAACCGCTCCCACTTGCTACGCGACGCTCATTGATTTGGTTTCAAAAACCAGCGGCAAGCGCCATGAAGTTGACTCATGCAACTTTACGCTGTATTTTATGCGTCTATGCACTGATTATGCAGCATAATCGCATGACTTTATGCAGAAAGAAGCGCGACAAAAGAAATTGCTTGACCTGATTAGAGTTGAGCGCATCAGCACGCAGGAGGAATTGACGGGCTGGCTGGAGCGTATGGGCTTTTCCGTGACGCAGGCCAGCGTATCGCGCGATTTAGCTGAGTTGGGCATCGTCAAGCGTAATGGTTGCTATGCTTTACCGCAAGCTACGGCCCGCGCGTTGGCGCATGGATTATTGAGCTTACAAGTGGCGGGAGATGTCCTGGTGGTAGCGCATTGCGAACCGGGACTGGCCTCGTCGGTGGCGGTCACGCTGGATAACGCCAAGCTGCCGGAAGTGGTCGGCACTATCGCCGGGGAAGACACGATATTCATCGCCGTCACCGACCGCAAAGCGCAACGTGAGGCCATCATTAAAATTTGGGAATTATTTGAAAAATGAGCTTTGGGCTTAGATTTTGGTGCTTTGTCGAACATCGCTTTTAGCTCTCAGCTCCAAGCAACAAACTTATGAAAATCAACAAGATAGTATTGGCATATTCCGGCGGACTGGATACTTCCGCGATGTTATTGTGGCTGAAAGAGCAATACGGCTGCGAGGTGGTCTGCTATTGCGCCAACGTGGGCCAGGCCGAAGAGATGGACGGTTTGCACGAAAAGGCCGCCGCGACGGGCGCGAGCAAATTATACATCGAAGATTTGCGCGAAGAGTTCGTCAAGGATTACGTCTGGCTGGCGGTCAAGGCCAACGCTTTATACGAGGGCGTCTATCTGATGGGCACAAGCCTGGCGCGGCCCGTGATTGCCAAAAGGCAGATCGAAATCGCCATCCAAGAGGGCGCGGACGCCGTAGCGCACGGGGCCACTGGCAAGGGCAACGACCAAGTGCGTTTCGAGCTTACCTATTACGCGCTCAAACCCGACGTGAAGGTCATCGCCCCCTGGCGCGACTGGGATTTTAAGGGCCGCGCCGACCTTATCGCCTATTGCCAACAGCACAATATTCCGGTCACAGCGACGGCAGAAAAGCCCTATTCGATGGATAGAAACTTGATGCACATCTCTTACGAAGGCGGCATCCTGGAAGACCCCTGGGCCGCGCCGCCGGAAGACATTTTCTTGCTCACCAAGTCGCCCGAAAACGCTTTGGACAAGGCCGAAGAAATCACTCTGACCTTTGAGAAAGGCGAAGCGGTGGCTTTGAACGGCGAACCTTTGGGCGCGGTTAAGATGCTGGAAACGCTGAACCAACTTGGCGGCGCACACGGCGTGGGCCGCGTGGATTTAGTGGAAAACCGTTTCGTCGGCATGAAGTCACGCGGGGTTTACGAAACGCCCGGCGTCACGGTTTTGCAGGCCGCGCACCGCGCCCTGGAATCCATCACGCTCGACCGCGAAGTTACGCGGTTGCGCGACAGTTTAGGCACAAAGTTCGCCGAGTGCGTCTATTACGGCTTCTGGTTTTCGCCCGAATTTGCGCTGCTCAAAAACCTCATCAACGAGACGCAGCAACAGGTAACGGGCGATGTGCGCCTCAAATTATACAAAGGCAACGTCACCATCACGGGCCGCCGTTCGCCGTATTCCCTGTACAGCGCAAAAATCGTCACCTTTGAGGACGACGCCGGGGCCTACAACCAACACGACGCCGAAGGCTTTATTAAGTTGAACGCCCTGCGCCTGCGCCTGCGCGTGAGGGACTAATCAGCCGCGAAGCGGCGAAATGCAATAGCCTGTGGTGAAGCCACAGGCCCAACGCAACAACGAGACCCAAGCCCCAACGGGGCGTAGTAAAAATTGGAGATAAACATGGCAACCTCGCTATCGTCAATCTTGCTTCACCTGGTATTCAGCACGAAACACCGTGAGCCTTTAATCACGCCGGAGATTGAACCTGAGCTTTATCCATATTTGGCGCAAATTTTCCGCAACTATAAATCGCCTTCAACGGCACGGAAAACCACTTGCACATACTTTTCAGTTTGAGCCGCACGATTGCGGTGGCGGATTTAGTTGAGGAAGTGAAAAGCAGTTCGTCCGGTTGGATAAAAACGAAGGGCCGCGAGTTTCGCACGTTTCAATTGGCAGACGGGTTACGGCGCGTTTTCGATTGGGCAATCGGGCGTTGAGACGGTAAAACGGTATATCGCCAGGCAAAAGCAACATCATGGGCGACAAACATTTGAGAACGAATATCGCGGATTGTTGCGAAAGTACGAGGTTGAATACGACGAGCGTTATCTGTGGGATTGAGACTACGCCCCGTTGGGGCTTACATCAGCGGTGACTCGCTACCTGCGGCTGCACCGCAGGTTACTATACTTCGCCGCTTCGCGGCTGGGTGAAGGGTTTAAGCGAAAGGGGTTTGAGGAATGAGGGACATTTTTTCTCTTGAGGCCGACAAAATCGGTTCGGCTACGTCGCCTTTAGGTTTATCGCGGACGGTCACGGTCACGGACGCCCTCGTAGAGGCGCGGGCCGGCGATGTGGTGGTGGTCAAAACCTTGACGGACAGCGCGACTTACAACCAACTGGAACTGACGACGGGGCGTTTGGCGAAGGTCAATCCGGGCGACGTGCTGCTTGGCGTGTTGGGGCGACGTAGGGCGTTGAAGGGTTTCGTGGGCGATGTGCCAGAGACGTGCAAGACGGGCGATGTGTTGCATCTCTTGAACTTGGGCGGCGTCATCGGTTATTGCACGGGCCATCATTCATCTTTGAGCGACGCGATTCAGGTGGAAGTTTTGGGCGTGGTGTGCGACGAAAACGGCGCGGCGCGGAACATCGGCGACGCGGCTTTGCCCTTGCGCGATGAGTTGGGGCCGTCCGCGCCTTTGGTTGTGGTGGCGGGGACGTGCATGAACAGCGGCAAGACCTACGCCGCGACGGAGCTCATCAAACAGGCCACACGCGAAGGCTTGCGCGTGGCGGCGGCGAAACTGTCGGGCGTGGCCTGTCTGCGCGACACGCTCAACATGGCCGACCATGGGGCCTTTGTCACGGCCAGTTTTTTGGATTGCGGCTTGCCTTCAACCGTCGGCGCGGGCGACCTTGCGCCGGTGGCAAAGGCTGTGCTGGGGGAACTTAACCGCCACGCGCCGGATTTAATCGTGGTGGAATTGGGCGACGGCATCCTCGGCGGCTACGCGGTGGATTCGCTCTTTGCCGACGCGGAAATCCGCGCCGCGATGTCGGCTCTGGTCTTTTGCGCGTCGGATTACGTCGGGGCCTGGGGCGGCGTGGAATTGTTTCGCCAAAAGGGTTTAGCGATTGACGTTATCGCCGGTTCCGTCACCGATTCGCAGATGGGCGAAGACTTCATCCAACGCGAATTCGGCGTCATGGCCGGCAACGCCCGGCGCAACGGGGCGCGCTTATGGGAGATTGTTTGCGCTAAAGTCGCGCCGCTGGCAAGGGCTGCTTAAAACCGTTCGTAGTACCGCCTTCAGGCGGAAATCGTGTGGCTTGTCTTTAACTTGAGCGATAACCAAAGCCCTTCCGCCTGAAGGCGGTACTACGAACGGTTTGTTTGCTAAAATCACCGTGACATGAAACGAAAACTCTACATCGCTGTTTTCCTGTTGCTATGCGCCATCCCCTTGTGGGCGCAGACCATCACGGATTTACAGCCGACGGTCATACTTATTTCGCTGGACGGGTTTCGTGCCGATTACCTGGACAAATATCAACCGCCTACGCTCAACCGTTTGGCGCGGCGCGGCGTCAGGGCGCGGTGGATGACGCCTTCGTTTCCCTCCAAGACTTTTCCCAATCATTACACCATCGCCACCGGGCTTTATCCGGCGCATCATGGCATTGTGGAAAATAATATCTACGACCGGAACTTTGACGCGGTCTTTGGTTTGGGCAAACGCGAAGAGGTGCAGAACGGGCGTTGGTGGCTGGGCGAACCGATTTGGGTGACCGCCGAAAAGCAGGGCCAGAAAGCGGGCGCGTACTTTTTCCCCGGCACGGAGGCCGAAATTGGCGGCAAACGCCCGACTTACTGGAAGGAGTACGACGGCAAGATTCCCAACGCGGAGCGGGTGGACACGATTCTCTCGTGGCTGGATAAACCGCGCGCCGGGCGGCCCACTTTTCTCGCGCTCTATTTCAGCGACACGGACGACGCGGGCCACGACTACGGCCCCGACGCGCCCGAAACCAAAGCCGCCGTGCTGAAAGTGGACGCCGATTTGTCGCGCCTGACCGAAGGCTTGCGCTCACGCGGCGTACTCCCGCAAGTGAATCTCATCATCGTTTCGGATCACGGTATGGCCGCCGTCAACCCTCGTAACGCCATTTTTCTGGACGATATATTTGACACCGAACAGGCCCGCGTGTTGTGGTCGGGCGAAATCGTGCAGATTTTCCCCAAACCGGGCCAGGAAGACGCGATTTACAATTCCCTGAAAGCCAAACTGCCGCCGCAAGCCAAAGCCTACCGCAAGAACGAAATACCGGAGCGCTGGCACTACCGCGACGGAGCGCGCGTGGCGCCCATCATCATTTCGCCGCAGGAAGGCTGGGCCTTAACCAGCCACGAACGCTTCAACAAACTGCAAGCGGAAGGCAAACTCGACCACACTCGCGGCGCGCACGGTTACGACAACGCCCTGCCCTCAATGCGGGCGTTATTTATAGCCCACGGGGCCGCCATCCGTCGCGGGCGCGTCGTCCGGCCCTTCGCCAACATCCACGTTTACAACCTCATGGCTCGTATTTTACACCTCCGCCCCGCCCCCAACGACGGCAATTTCTCGGCGGCAAAGGCGATGTTGCGTTAGGGGCGATGTTGGAGCAAAGTTTCGCCGGAGGCGTTAAAGTTACAAAGGCAATCATAAATGAGCAGCAAAAAATGGTTTTCAGTTAAAGGCGTTTTTCTGCATGAGCCTCAAGCCAAGAACATGAAGCAATGGTATGAAGAACGCATCATTTTGCTCAAAGCCAAGGGTAGGAAAACAGCATTGCGCCGCGCCCAAAATGAGGCCCAAAGCTACTGTAAAGGTTTGGATGGCACACAACTCGTTAAGATAACAGAAGTGTTTTTGCTTTACCTTGAACCCGGCGATAAAGCTGAGGTTTTCTCAAGCAAAACTATCAGTCGATTAGAGCCGGAGGAATTTTTAGAAACATTTTACCCAACTACACCTGAGAATTGTGAAACAATTGGCGAAGAGCATTCTTGGCACAACATAGATAACAAAAAAAGCGGGTGCTACAATTGTTTAATGGTTAGGAAAGGGAAACTTTGGGAAGTTGGCAATGACTAAACTAAAAGTAGCTATTTTCGGCGGCTCCGGTTACGGCGGCGCGGAGTTGTTGCGTATTCTGTTGCAGCATCCGTGCGCGGAAATCGGTTTGGTCACGGCCAATGAACACGCGGGCAAAAGCGTGGGCGAGGTGCATCGTAATTTATTTGGTATCTGCAATCTGAAATTTGAAATCGCGCCCGAAGATTTCGCCGCGCTTGCCGGCTACGATTTCGTCTTTTTCGCGCTCCCGCATGGACAGGCGTTGACGCTTGCGCCGCGTGTGCCGGCGGGGGTTAAAGTCATTGACCTGTCGGGCGATTTTCGCATTGACGACGCAGACGTTTTTCACCAATTCTACAAGCTGGAACACACCGCAACGGATTTGCAGCAACAGTTCGTTTACGGGCTGACGGAAACCAACCGCGAGGCCATCAAAACGGCGCGTTACATCGCCAATCCGGGCTGTTTTGCGACGGCCACGCTGCTGGGACTCGCGCCGCTTGTCGCCAACGATTTATTGAGCGGGCGCGTCGTGGTGGACGCCAAGACCGGCTCATCCGGTTCAGGCGCAAAACCCGCCGCTAATACGCACCACCCGCAGCGCATGAACTCGTTTTACGCCTACAAGCCTTTTACGCACCAACACGTCCCGGAAATCGAACAAGAACTCCGCGCCGTCGGCAAATGGCAGAGCGAATTGGTGTTTATGACTCACAGTCTGCCCGTCTCGCGGGGCATTTTCGCCTCGATTTACGCCGAAACGAAAGACGAAATGACCGCGCCGGCGTTGGGCGAAATCTATGCCGATTTTTACCGCGAATCATTCTTCGTGCGCCTCGTAGAAGGTTCGCCCGACATCAACTGGGTCAAAAACACCAACTTCTGCGACATTAGTTTGGCTGTGCGCGGCAAGCAAATCGTGGTCTTTTCCGCCATTGACAACCTGGTCAAAGGCGCGGCGGGCCAGGCCGTGCAGAACATGAACCTGATGGCCGGCCTGGACGAAAAAACGGGACTGGTTTTCACGGGTGGCAACCCTTAAAAACATGGACGATGCAATAACAATTCGCCGCGCCACGCCCGACGACGCAAACATACTGGCGGGACTGGCGCACAAAACTTTCTACGACGCCTTCGGAGAACACCCGCTCAACCGGCCCGAAGACCTGGCCGCGTACATGGCAGAGGCGTTCAGCCTGGCGACCCAAACGGTGGAACTGAACGACCCGCGCAACACG
>JAYVJN010000158.1:0-4269 GCA_043769325.1 Acidobacteriota bacterium | reverse complement strand
CCCTTTCACGAAGTCCGGCAAACCTGGATGCTTTTCGGCGACCCGACGCTACGGGTCAAAAACTAAAAGCTAGACATAAAACCAGTTTTCAGAGAGCTTTTACACCAACTTTGTTGTTAAGTAACAGGTTACTAAGCAGACGGGAAAAGTATTCCGGCGGTTAGAGTTACGCCTTGAGGCGTGAAGGGCTGCGTCAAACTCACGCCTCAAGGCGTAACTCTAACATAACGTCTGAGTTGCTTGAAAGCGGGGCAACGTGTTAATTTAATGACTGTTACGAGCAAACTAAAGGCCACTGTTTTGCGCGGAAAATTTATTCGTCAGGTAAAAGGCCAGGCGTTTGCGCGAGACTCGCCAAAGGTTGTGTAAGATGTCACAAATTAAGCAGTTAAAATTGTGGGTAATGCTGGGGTTGGTTTTGTGCCTGGGGTTGAGTTTAACTTCGTGCGCCACATCCACCGCCAGCGCAGAGCCGTTTTTCGGCGTCACCGAACCGCCGCCGGGCCAGGTTATGCGCTATGTCAACGGCGCTGAACCGACAACGCTAGACCCGCAGATACCCGACGGGCAACCGGAAGCGCGTATTGCGATGGCCCTGTTTGAGGGACTCGTCGAGTACGACCCCAAGACTTTGAAGCCGATTCCCGCCATAGCCGAGCGTTGGGAAAGCAATAAAGAACTGACTGAGTACACCTTTCACTTGCGTAAAACAGCGCGTTGGTCTGACGGAACACCTATCAACGCCCAAGATTTTGTCTATTCCTTGCGACGCGGTTTAAGCCCAACCACCGGCTCAAAAACGGCTGGATTGGCTTATTACGTCAAATACGCGCAGGCTTATAACGAAGGGGCCGTGTTTGTGCGAGACTCCGCCAACGGCAAATTTCTCTTGAAAAAAGACTTTCTGCGTAGCGCAGATTTGGCCGCGCCAGAGGCTACGCCAACGCCGGAAGACCAAAGTGAGGACGCGGCGCGGGTAGCGCGCGAACGAAGGGAAGCCGCCAAAAAAGAGGAGCAAGCGAAGAAAGACGAGACGGCCAGCAAACCAACCGAATCCGAGTTTCACAAATTTATCAATGATGAAGCCCGCCTCACGGTAGCGGCGGACGAAGCCGAACGGGTCAAAGCGGCAAAAGCGAACCCCAAATTGCAACGTGAATTAGCGGGCAAGGAATTTGTGCCCGTCAAAGCCGAAGACATTGGCATCGAAGCGGTTGATGACTTCACGGTGCGGATTACTTTGCAGCAATCCGCGCCCTTCTTTTTGGCCTCGTTGCCGCATCAACTCTTTCGCCTGGTGCCGCGCCAGGTTATTGAAAAACTTGAGGATAAGCGTAAGCATGAGTGGACTAAGCCGGAAAATATCGTAACCAATGGGCCGTTTAAGGTCAAAGAATGGCTGCCCTATAACCGCCTGGTGTTAGTCAAGAACGAGAATTACTGGGATGCGGAGCGCGTCAAACTCAATCGCCTCGAATTCTACCCGTTGGAAGAGTTGACGACGATAATGAATCTTTACAAGACCGGCAATACGGACGCCTTTCTCAATCATGGCGTGCCGTCGGCCTGGTTAGGCGAGATTTCTCAATATAAGGATTTCATGAAGTTGCCGGAAGCGGCTAACACTTTTGTGAAAATCAATACGACGCATCCGCCGTTTGATAAAACCGAAGTGCGCAAAGCCTTTAACCAGGCGATTGATAAAGTAGCTTACGCCAACTGGCGGCGCACCGTTTTGCCTTCCTACGCATTTGTTCCCGAAGGCATTTTTGCTGATTACCCCAGCCCCGTAGGTGACAAATTTAATCCCCAGGAAGCTAAAAAACTACTTGCTTCCGCCGGCTACCGCGACACGCTGGGTAATTTTGACGCGGCCCAATTTCCCGCCAACCAAGTAGAGTTTCTTTATAATTCAGGCGAAACCAATAAAGCTGTGGCAGAGTTTTTACAAGCCCAGTGGAAGCAGAATTTAGGCATCGAAATTCCGCTACGCGCAATGGAATGGACGGCTTTGCAGGACGCCACCGGAAAATTAGCTTACAAAGGGTTTTCGCTGGGCGGTTGGGGCGCGGATTACATGGATCCAAACACCTTTCTGGAGCTTTTCTCCAGCAAAGACGCGGGCGGTAACTCAGGTTGGTATGACCCCGCATACAAGCAGTTGCTGGACGACGCCAATAAACAATTGGACGCCAAAAAACGCCTGGAGTTGCTGGCCCGCGCGGAGGCTTATTTGCTCAATGCGCAGCCGTTTATCTCGTTGTCAACGGCTTCGACCAATTTCATGAAAAAGCCATATGTCAAGGGTTTTTACCCAAACCCGCAATCGCTCTATGCCTGGAAGTTCGTTTATCTCGAATATGACCCGACCAAGTGGGATCAAGGCCCGCCGAAAATGACCGAGTAACGAATGATTTTCGATTTCCGATTCACGTTTTACTTCTGACTCATGCTGAAATACGTTTTGCGGCGGTTGCTGATTACAATTCCGATGGTGCTTATTGTTATCACCATCACCTGGGGCCTGGTCAGATTGGCTCCGGGTAGTTTCTACACGAGCGATAAGCCTTTGCCCGCCGCCGTCAAAAAAAACCTTGACGAAAAATATGGGCGCAACAAATCCTGGCCCGTGCAATACCTGAAAATGTTGTCAAACGTACTGACGGGCGACTTCGGCGTTTCCCTGAAATACCCGGGGCAAACCGTCAACGGCATTTTGTGGCGGGCCTTGCCGGTTTCCATGACTTTGGGGCTGGCGGCTTATTTATTGGCGTTGTTAGTTGGGGTGACATTCGGTTCAATTGCCGCGCTCAGACAAAACTCACGCTGGGATTATATTGCTATGGGGCTGGCGATGTTTGGCATCTCAGTGCCTAATTTTGTCTTAGGGCCATTGTTGGTGTTGATTTTCTCGTTGGGTTTAGGCTGGTTTCCGCCGGCGCGTTGGGGCGGCTTTTTCTCGCTTTCGATGGTCTTGCCGACGCTCACCTTAGCGGCAATTTATACGGCTTACATTTCGCGTCTGACCCGCTCCGGTATGTTGGAAGTTTTGCGCTCGGACTACATTCGCACCGCTCGCGCAAAAGGTTTGAGCGAGCGTGAGGTTGTTTTGCGCCATGCCCTGCGTGGCGGGTTAATGCCGGTGATTTCCTTTAGCGGCCCGGCTTTGGCGTTCATTATCACCGGCACGGTAGTCGTGGAAAGAATCTTCGCGTTGCCCGGTTTGGGACAGTATTTCATTAACGCCAATCTGAACCGCGACGAACCGTTAATCATTGGCATTGTGGCGTTTCTCTCAATCATGGTGCTATTTTTCAATCTCTTGACCGATGTGCTGTACGCTTATCTCGACCCGCGCATTCGATACTAATAAGGCAGAAACGCGACCGTGAGGGAGCGTGCGCGAATACCGGCGACACACTTACTAACGTGCGTGTTTCTGCTTTACGAATTACTTAAACAATGGCGACAAGAAATTTACGGCCTAACAAAGATAACCCGATACCGCTTTACAGCGCGGGCGGCAGCCCTCTTTTGACTGGCGCGCCAAGCGGCCCGATGGGTGGCGGACGCTCGCTCGGTCAAGACGCCTGGCAAAGGCTGTTACGCAACCGCCTGGCGTTTATCGGTTTGGCATTCATTGTCCTAATGGTCTTTCTGACAATCTTAGGCCCGCCGGTGCTGGGAAAATTGACGGGCTTCGACTATGCCTATCAGCCGACGGATAATCAGGCGGCCCTGCGTTCTATCGCGCCGTTTCGCGCTTTTGACGGCTCTTTCAACCTGCAACATCCAATGGGCACTGATGATATTGGGCGGGATATGTTGCAGCGCGTGCTTATCGGCGGGCGCATTTCGCTGATGGTGGGCGTGATTGCCACGCTTGTCTCGTTGCTCATTGGCGTCACTTACGGGGCCATCGCCGGTTATGCCGGAGGCCGTTTGGATAATCTGTTGATGCGCGTAGTTGATGTTTTGTTCGCGCTGCCGTATATGCTCATTGTCATTGTCTTGCTGGCCTTTTTTGGCGGGAACAATCTGGCCGGCGGTTCAGCTATGGGGCAACTGATTTTGCTCTTTGTCGCGTTGGGGGCCGTTTCCTGGTTGAACATGGCGCGGATTGTGCGCGGACAGGTTTTGTCCTTAAAGAACCAAGACTTTATCCTCGCGGCGCGGGCCACCGGCGTCTCGCCGGCGCGGATAATTTTTCGCCATTTGGTGCCAAATGTGTTGGGGCCGGTGATAGTTTATGCTACGCTAACCGTGCCG